>CAZRHM010000061.1:0-271 GCA_964599845.1 uncultured Candidatus Saccharibacteria bacterium | reverse complement strand
GTAGATTTCTTCTTATACATAATCTAACTTTTTAGAATCTACTTGCTCTACTTTATTTAAAATTATTAAATCTACATATTTAGCCTGTTGTTTAGCCATTACACTTTTATCGTTTAATTTTTCAAAGTTTAATACGTCTACAACATTTATTAATCCATCTAGCTTTAGGCCTTTTACTGAGTTAACTTGTTCAATTATTGGGTAAGGATAAGCTGTTCCTGCTGTTTCTATAAAAAGTCTGTCTAATTTATATTTTTGTACAATTTCTTCT
>CAZRHM010000060.1:0-5473 GCA_964599845.1 uncultured Candidatus Saccharibacteria bacterium | reverse complement strand
TTTTCCAGCCCGTAGGTTATAAAACGGAATTTTGTATTTAGTAGTTACTGTTGAGTATTCTGCTGAAAGAGCCGATGATCCACGCTGAGCATACTTTTGCCCAACCCAAAAGATGTCAAACTCCCTCTCTTGTCTAAGAGCGGATGCAGCACTATTCTCATTTAAGAGGGGTTTGAGAGAGTTAGGTTGCACATCATATGCAGCAAAATTATTTGCAGTTGTGTTTCCCCTCTCCTGTGCAGGAGAGGGTGTTGCAGCATCTTCATTTGAAGAAGCTGCGACAGGTGAGGTCATATCTGTTTTCATATCTTCTCCCTTAGAGTTTATGTGCGTTGAATTTGGTTCCACCACTTCTTCCTGTCTAGAGATTGCCCCATTACTCCCCCTCTTATGTAAGAGGGGGTAGGGGGAGTTAGTTTCCATCCCCTCTCCCTGCCTAGAGATTGCTCCATTATTCCCCCTCTTATGTAAGAGGGGGTAGGGGGAGTTAGTTTCCATCCCCTCTCCCTCTGATGAGACTTGTCTGCCGTTAGGCAGAGGGCTAGGGTGTGGGATTTCTGAATTTTGTATTGCACCAGTACTCCCAACCAACTCATCTAAAACCGCAAAAGCAGGAGTTGCATGCCCACCTGTAAAAATAATTTTTTTAATATTCTTATTTTCCAATATTTTGAGTTATAATAATTCAAATTATAGCGAGAAAGTAATTGTTAGGCTATTTAAAAAGTTGAAAATAAATCTCCCCTCAAGAACCGTAGGGGAAAAGGGTAGGTCAGATATAAAACTGCCCCCCACCCTTGCTCTCCTCAGCACGGGAGAAGGGATGGAACAACTAGATTTATTTTTGTGGTGGTGGTTTCCGCCAAAAGCGGATCTTTGTCTGTCTATGGCAGAAGCCTCTGCCTGACAGTTGGTATTATATGCGGTGGTAGTTCAGTTGGTAGAACGTCTCGTTGCCAACGAGAAGGTCGCGAGTTCGAATCTCGTTCACCGCTTATTTAGAATATTGCGAGCATGCCCCGAAGAGCGCAGCGAATCGGTGTTCGAGCCTCGTTGTTTGTTTTTATTACATATTATAATTCTTGCGAAGCGAAAAATTCTTGAATTATGTTTCTATGATTAAATGAAAATAAGTAAATACAATCATTTAACAATCAATAGTATCGATTAAATTTTTATAAGTTATTACAAAATCTTTGCGTGTTGTGCAACGTATACATGTTTTGAAATATTCAAAACCTCTTCCAAAGAACCTGCTATAATAACTAAATATTTTAAAGAGGAATGTACGTTACTAGAAGTTGTAAAATCTACAGCCATATAACATTCTCTTGTATCGCCTGAAGGAGTTTTTACGTTAACCATTTTTATCGCAATATCATGTCCCTTATATCCTATTTCAGCTTCATCGCAGCCGTAAATACTTAAAGTAACATCACAACCCATAGCTAATAAATGTTTTGCAACTGAATAGCAATTACGAGTAAAATCGTTAAATTTTGCAAGTAATGCACTAAACATACTAACTAGCTCTGCTGTATAACCAGTTTTTTCTCCCATTCCTAACTCAGAACTTATTACAAATATAGAATCGGGTCTAAATTGAATTTCTAAATTATGTTCAGGACACGAATTTATCCGATTTATTATATTACCAAGTGCAATGTCACCTGGCTCATAGCCAGTCTCTTGTTTTAGTGTTAGTTCGTCAAACTGTTTTGTCGCAGACATTAAATAATTTTAAGGTGTAATATTATATCATGGATATATATTTAAATCAATGTTATAGACTCTTAAAAAAAATGCTAATATAGCTATATCATCAATAAAAATGAATTTAGAAGAACTTCACCAAAACGCTTTAAAAGCAACTAAGTTTGCTTCAGAAATTGCACTTAAATATCAGTCAAAAATTGCCTCAAATAAAAAAATTGTTCAGACAAAAAAAGATTCTAAAAATTATGAATCTTTAGTTACAGAGGCTGACAAAAAAATTAATAAGTACTTAACTGATGAGCTACTGAAGCTCAGTTTAGATGCAGGTGTTATTGCTGAAGAAGGCTTTGACCCTACTAATAAAAGATTTCAGTGGGTAATTGACCCTATCGATGGAACATCGAGCTTTGTTAATAATATGGATCATTACGGAATTTGTGTTGCATTATGGGATGGAACTGAGCCTGTTTATGGCTTAATGTATTTTCCTGCTTTAAATGGAAAATACATTTATGCAATTAAGGGCAGTGGGGCTTTTGTATTTGATGCAGGTTCTGAAAAAAGAATAGTTAAAGATTCTTCAAATTACTTTAAGTATATTACTTTTGCATTCCCTACTGATAATATTGATTTGTATTTACAAGTCTACAAAAATCTTAAAATAAATAAATATAAAATATATTCTTTCCGAGCATGTAGTTTTGAAACTTTCAATTTATTTACTACAAACATGGCAGCGTCAATTATGTTGCGCCATGGTTTGTGGGATGTTTCAGCAAGTATGGTTATTGGTAAAGAACTTGGTTTAACGGTCAAAGTATTAAATCAAAAAATTATTAAACCTTCAGGCACCCAGACCTACGATGTAATAATTGGTATTGAAAAAGAGGTTAAAAACATTTGTAAGCTTTTAGAATTTTGATTCTTTTTAGATTATCTTCGTATATGTTACTTTCTCGCAAGTTAAAATTATTGCTATGACTAATGATATGGGCTTTGATGATCAACTGAGTGATTAAGAAGGATCATTCGGAGAGCCGTTTGTTGGAAAAGATTGTTGCAACCCTCTAAATACAAAAAAATCTTACTGTAGAAGTTGAAACATTGAATCGTAATATATTGAATATATAGTCAATTAGTTGCATTTGTTAGCATTCTTATTTATTCTTTTAAACTTTACACAACTTTTATTTCTGATATCTTTTACATAGTTATATATTTTTTATGAAAAAGACTTACAAACTATTAGTCTTGGCATTTACTTTTTTCTTTATTTTTTCATTTTTCCCCTTTGCTAAAGTTTTTGCTTCGTCAGAAGAAAAAGAGTGTAGAGAATACACTATGAATCTTAAGCTTTTACCTATACTGCTTTCTCCAAAAACAAACGTGGTTGGAGAGCTTTGCTGGGAAGGTACTTTAGAAGGAAAAACTTTACAAGTATTAGTAAATGGAGCAACATACGCAAGATATTACTGGGATTTACCAATCCAAAGTGAAACATATTCTTATGTAAATAAAGCTATAAGTAGAGGTTACGCTACGTTTAACTTTGATAGACCCGGCAGCGGAGAAAGTGATTTTCCACTATCGCTTTTAGTAACAATAGATACAGAAGCTTACCTGCTGCATCAAATAGTAGCAGCTTTTAAAGCAGGTCAGTACGAACAAACTAACTTTAATAAAGTTGTAACAGTTGGGCATTCATTAGGTTCTGGAGTTGCAATTCATCATGCAGGGCTTTATCCTAACGATGTAAATGGTTTAATAGTTACAGGGTTCATTCATTATTTTAGTACTAATGCAATGAATTTAATGGCAAATATGCATGCTGCAAATAATGATCCTGTATTTGCCGGCAAAAACGTACCTTTGGGTTATTTAACAACTGTCCCTGGAACTAGAGGGGGTTTGTTTTACAATCAAGACTTAGCAGATCAAGATGTTATTGATTACGATGAAGCACACAAGGGAACATTATCGGCAGGAGAAACAACACTTTTATTAAGTTTAATTTCGTCTGAACTTGTAACCGATAAAGTATTTGTATTAATGGGTGAAAATGATGATTTATTCTGCTCAACACCTATTGTCGATTGTTCTAACCTAAGTCAACTTATGGCTTTCGAAAAAACATTCTACTTACTTGCTCCGTCGGTTGATGTGGATTTTGTACCAGATGCAGGCCATAATTTATCGTTGCAAACAAATGCCCAGGTTGCATTTACAAAAATGTTAGATTGGATTGATGCAAACATTTAATTTACCTTAAATTTATTAATACTAAACAAATTATAAAATCTGTTTAGTTAAAGTTGTAGTAAGATTCCTATCTCTCTGAGATAGGAATCTATGTGTAAAGCTATAAATTATGAATAAAAACATAAAAAACAAATCCGAAGAATATTGGAAACAAAAGCTAACGCCTGAACAATATGAAATAGTTAGATTAAAAAAAACAGAAGCACCTTTTACAGGTAAATTAATAAATAACAAAGAAACAGGAATGTATACATGTGTAGCATGTGGACAGGAGTTGTTCTCTTCAAAAGCCAAGTATGATTCAAATTCTGGTTGGCCAAGTTTTTACGATGCAGTAAATAAAAACAAAATAGAATTAATAAAAGATTCAAGCCATGGGCTGAAAAGAACAGAAGTGCTATGTTCAAATTGTGGAGCTCATTTAGGTCACTTATTTAAAGACGGACCAATCGACAAAACTGGTTTACGTTACTGTATAAACTCTACCTCACTAAAATTTATTAAAAAAGAAAATTAATCTATTCAAAATAAATAATTATGGTAAATTGTAGCTTGTATTTGTTAAAAAAGTCGAAATAATGAAATTTAAAACTATAATTGCAGGTTTAGTTTGCATAATCTTATTAGCAATTTCTATTTTTATAATGCAGATTAGCTCAAAAAAAGTAAATGATGCTGCTGTAGCTGCTATATCAGATAAAGTCATTTATGTTTCGCCAAACGGCAACGATAACAATTCAGGCTCACTACAATCACCACTTAAAACATTACAAAAAGCTGCTGATTCTGCAACTCCAGGTACTACAGTAATTGTTAAAGATGGAATATATTCTGGTGGGTATATAGTCATGGCTGTAAAAAATAGTGGCACTTCCGATAAACCTATAACATTTAAATCCGAAAACAAATATGGGGCAAAAATCTTTGGAGAAAATAATAAATCTGCAATTGGAATTTCTGTAAACGCTGATTATATAAACATTAAAGATTTTGAAATATATGGATTCAACGATACAGGCATTACAAATAATAAAGGAGGTAAAAATACGATTATTTCTGGAAATAAAATACACACAATTGCTAATACTTGCGTAAATGACAGTGGGGGAAATACTGGAATATACTTAAGTGCAGATTCTGTTTTGGCAGAAAAAAATCTTATTTATAATATTGGTAGGTTTAGACCAGGAGAAGGTGGGTGTAATGAAAGCACTTCTACAGGATGGCAAAATTTAGATCATGGAATATATATTAAAGAGGCTAAAAATATTAAAGTTTACAACAATATTTTTTATAATAACGATAAGGGTTGGCCTATACACTTATATTCAGGTCCTGGAGTAATAGTATCTGAAAATATTGATATTCAATTTAACACTTTTGCTTATCCTAACCCTGCTCGTGATGGTCATATATTAATTGGTACTGATACCAATGGATTAAATATTTCAAATAACATATTTTACAATCCAAATGGTGCGGCAATAAGAATATATAG
>CAZRHM010000059.1:0-5497 GCA_964599845.1 uncultured Candidatus Saccharibacteria bacterium | reverse complement strand
CAGCTTCTTTTATTTTTTCATAATCAAACTCTTCGTCAATCCTACCTAATGCGATGTTTTCAAATGCTGTTAAGTCTGAATAAGTATTATAATCTTGGTATAGTACTCCTATATTTTTGAACCAGCTTTGTTCGTCAATTTTACTCAAATCATAATCACCTGCGATAATTTCTCCTTCTGTTGCTTGGTAAATACCTGAAATTAGCTTAACTAATGTAGTTTTACCAGCACCGTTTTCACCTACAATGGCAATTTTTTCGCCTGGTTTTATAGTTAAATCAAGATTTTCAATCACATACTTTTTTGAGTTAGGATAAGCGAAAGAAACGTTATTTAAATTAAGAAGAGTTGGACTTATTAATTGCTTAATTTTTATAGTAGAACCAGTTTTTTCATCTTTATAGTCTAAAAGATCTCGCATTTCAGTTAGGCGTGCATTACTTCCCATAAATGAAGCAAAATTTGCAGCAAATGTATCTAGGTAGTTACCTACTGAAGTTAATGCACCAATAAAGAATATTATTTGACCCGGTGAAATCTGCCCGTTATTTACAAGTACAATAAGTAAATATATTCCGTAAAGTAGTACAGCTACATTAACAATACTTGTCACAAAATCAAATATCGACCATTTTTTGTATAGCTTTTTCTTAGCTCCAAAGTATGTATCTACATATTCATCAAAATACTTCTTTAAATAATTATATGCTCCTAATAATTTAACTTCTTTTGTCCAGTTGGGATCAGAAAGATTGCCCACAAGCCTTCCCCCACGTCTACTTAAAACTGTGGTTTCTTTTTCTATATCCCATAATTTACCAATAATTCTCTTGTTAAATATCACTACAGGCACCGATACTCCTATAAGTAACAAGGTTACTATTGGTAACACAGTCATAAGTGGAGCGATGGTCACAATTAGTCCAATAATAGTTCCTATCAAGAAGAATGTTTTTCGACTTACATCATCAATAATTTGTCTGTTTTCTTGGTATCTTGTAATTAGATTTTGAATTGTTGGATTTTCTAAACTACTAATCTGCATTTTATCTAATTTAGCATTGAGCAGACGGGTTGGGATTACATACTCGCTAAAAAAACCAAATAAATTGTGTCCTAAATTTCTAAAGATACCCATAACACTATCGAATAGATAATATATTCCGAAAGCTACAAGTGAGTAAACAATAAATCTTGAGTCCGCGTTTGTAATATATTGAATTATCCAATCAACAAGTAAACCTAAAATAAATGCTCTTGCTAAATTTGAGACAAATCCCCAAATCTCGCTTACTAAGCGCGAAAAAGCAGGAATAGGAATGTATTTGAAATTTAGTTTTAATACCCAAACAATATTATTTATTATATTTTTGTAAGAATTTTCTGGAGAATTCATTGAATATTAATAAAAATTACTACTCCCCATACGCGACTAATGTTATACCATTCGGATCACTAAATGCAAATTCTTTGTAATCCCAATGATTATCTTTTATTTCTGTATATATTCTTGCACTTAAACTCTTCACTAAATTATAGAACTCACTTATATTTTTTACTTCAAGATAAATCAGAATACCTTGGCCTCGAACAGAGTGGTCAGAAGACTTTTTTGTAAAAGGTTTATATTCATCGAATGGTTCGTTAGAAGTGTGAATAAAATGCAAGCTATTGCCACCTAAATTCACAACACATTTTTTGTTATCTTCGTATTCAGTAATAATCGCACCAATTTTTGTATAAAAATCTTTTGTACTTAATGTATTATCGCAATACAAAACTAAAAAGGAAGATTCATTGGCTATCATTTTTTATCTGGAATAGTAAATAAACTTGCATAATTATATACCATTCGTGTTAGTATCGTATAATTACAGTATGAAAATTTTAGGAATAAAAATAAAGAATATAAACTGGAGCAGGGTACTCCAGGTAATTTTAACTACTGTGTTAGTTATTAGTTTAATCGTGACTCCAATTTTAGCTTTAGCCTCTGTACTATAATGCTTTTAACAGACAACGTAACTCAATTAAAATACGTTAGTTCTAAGTACGAAAAACTTTTAAACAAGCTTGGAATTTTTACAATAAAAGATTTGCTTACATATTTTCCAAGATCTTACTTAGACACAACTAACATTGTAACTATAAAAAATATATACGAACAAAAAGAGTTAGATAAAAACTTTTTAATTAGGGCTAAGGTATTATCTTATAAAAACGTATTTATACCTGGTGGAAGATCAATCCAAACAGCTGAAGTAGAAGATGAAACAGGTGAGTTAAAATGTATGTTTTTTAATCAAAGATTTTTAAAGAATGTTTTTAAAACAGACAAAACTTTTTTAATTTATGGGAAAGTTAAACCAAAGGGTAATAGTATAATAATGTATCCTACAAACTATGAAGAGGATACTAAAGAGCGTGAAAACATTCACCTTGGGAGAATTTCGCCAGAATATAGGTTAACAACTGGATTAAGTAAAAAATGGCTACGTAATCGTATTAAAAGTCTTGTGGATTTAATAGAAAACGACGAAATTAAAATACCTAACGAAATTAAAATACCTGAATATAACAAAAACATTATCCATGCGCATTTTCCTGATACTGAACAAAACTTACAAATTGCCTTGAAGAATTTAACAATAGCAGAACTTACAAATATTCATCTAAAAATTTTAAATACAAAAAAGCCAAAACAAAAATCAAAAATTAATATTGATCCAATAAATTACGCTCAAGATTTTAATAAATTTCTAAAAAATCTAAGTTTTGAGTTAACTCCCGATCAAGAGAAAGTTCTAAATAAACTAACAACTCAAATTGTTAACAAGGAGATTCTTAATGCACTTATTCAAGGAGATGTTGGGAGTGGTAAAACAATTATTGCAGTTTTACTAAGCTTAATTATGGCCAAAAATGGTTATCAAACAGTAGTGTTAGCTCCAACCACAGTTTTAGCCGAGCAACATTATAAAACTTTTACACAGCTCTTAAACCAATTTAATATTCGAGTTGAGTTAGTTACATCTTCAAACAAAAATACAATAGCTGAAGATGTTTTAATCGGAACATCGGCTGTTTTAGCCAGAAAACAAAACCTTATAAAAAATATTGGTCTAATTGTAATAGATGAACAACATAGATTTGGAGTAGAACAAAGAGAGGAGCTACTAACTCCATTTAAAAAAGCATTAAAGAATATCCCACACTTTCTAAACATGACTGCAACTCCGATCCCAAGAACAATAGCCGAAACATTTTTTACAGACCTAGAAGTAGCCGAAATTAATACAAAGCCATTAAAAAGAAAAGATATTAAAACATTTATTGTACCACCAGAAAAACGTGAAAACTCATTCAGATGGATAATTAAAGAAATATTGAGCAAAAACGAGCAAGTTTATTGGGTATGTCCATTAATTGAAGAATCGGAAACAAAAGAGATTAATTCTGTAAAAAAAATTCATGCAGAACTAAAAAAAGTCTTTAAAAACTTTAAAGTTGAACTATTACACGGAAAAATGAAACCGGTAGAAAAAAACGAAATAATGGAAAAATTTAGAAAAGGAATTATAGATGTATTAGTTTCTACATCGGTTATAGAAGTCGGGGTAGATGTAGCAAACGCAACTGTTATGGTTATTGAAAATGCCGAAAGATTTGGTTTAGCTCAACTACACCAAATACGTGGTAGAGTTGGAAGAAGTGATAAACAAAGCTACTGCTTTATATTTACAGGCAGCGAAATTACAGAAATAGCTAATAAACGACTCGAATTTTTTCAAAACAATACAAACGGTTTAAAAATTGCTGAATTTGACTTGCAGTTACGAGGTCCAGGAGAAGTTTACGGAACAAAACAATCCGGAATTCCTGATTTAAAAATTGCAAAGCTTAATAATTTAGAACAAATTAAAAAGTCAAAAAAAATTGCACTTAATTTGTTTAAGAACGGTATAAAAAAAATAGAATTGTTTAGCTAGGTATGCAATAGTTAAGTTACCTATACATGCACATAGCAACACCTATATTAACAATGCTAAAATTATTAAATGAAAGAAGTAATAGTAATACTGGACAACATTCGTTCGGCTCTAAATGTAGGTGCAATTTTTAGAACATGTGACGGAGCAGGAGTAAAGAAGCTCATTTTAGCTGGTATTACGCCTTATCCACCGCATCCAAAGATCATAAAAACATCTTTAGGAGCAGAAGAGAGTGTAAATTTTGATTATGTAAAAAATCCATTAGAGCTAATAAAAGAATACAAAAAAAATGGATTCCAAATTCTTTCTATAGAAGAAACACCAAATGCTACAAACTTCTTTGATTGGAAATTGAGTAACAAAATAGTTTTTATTTTTGGTCACGAAATTACAGGTGTTAGTCCAGAAATCATGAGAGAATCTGATACAACCTTAATACTACCGATGAAAGGGAAAAAGAACTCCTTAAATGTAGCCACTACAATTGGTATAGTTTTATACAACACAATGTTTGCACAATGAGCCATAATCCACGAATAATCACAGGAAAATATAAAGGTAATCACATAGAGGTTCCTGACAATACTAGACCTGTTACAGATAGAGTAAAGACATATATTTTCGATAAACTTGGTGATTTAATTAAAAATTCGGTAGTTTTAGATATATTTGCAGGATCGGGCAATTTAGGAATTGAAGCTTTAAGTAGAGGTGCAAGCTACGTTACTTTTATAGATAAAAATTCAAATTCTTGCAAAATAATCAGCAAAAATTTAACAAATCTTCAAGTTCCAAATAGTCATTATTCAATAGAATGTGTTGATTTTGATGAATTAGAAAGAGATTCCGAACCACATATAATTTTTGTAGATCCCCCTTTCAAAACAGAATCTAACTTTGAATTTAGTAAAATTGCAAACTATGCAAGCAAAGAAACTATAATTGTACTGAAGGTTTCTAAGAATTTTGATCAAAAAATGCTTACAAATTTGTTTAAAATAATAGAACATAAAAAACTTGGTGAAAATAAAGTTCTATTTGCACAGTTAGTATGATAAAATTGCACTGTCTTAAATTAAATGTAAAGTAAAAAAAATGGCAGCAACAATGAAGCATAGGCGATCAGCCAGAAGAAGAAAAACAACAAGAGGAGCAGAGCGTTACGATGTTGTTTTAAGAAAATTCAAGAAAATAAAAAAGTTTGGAGGAAGTTTTTTGGTTAAATCTAAAGTTAGTAAAAAATTAGTTCCACCTCATAAAGCTTCTAAAAATAATGCAGTATACAATACTGTAAAAGTATTGAAAGAAGAGTAAAATATTACTAATGGAAAAAAATACACATTTGTCTAATACAGATCCTAGATCATTAGCTAGATTATTAGCGGCCCAATATCTATTTTCAATTCATCATAATAAAGAAGAAGTAGGTTACACAACTTTCGAGCCAAATACTCTTTTAAGTATTATTGAAGAGAAAAAATATAATACAAGGCTCTACGAGCAAC
>CAZRHM010000058.1:0-5505 GCA_964599845.1 uncultured Candidatus Saccharibacteria bacterium | reverse complement strand
CTACCTGTCCCGATAGCGAAGCGTATCGGGAATCTTGTCAAAGCATGAATCAAGTAATCTGCACAGAATCTTAAAAAATACTTGTCTAAAATAGTAAACATCTGATATGCTAAATTAGTAATTATTCTTAAATGGTAAAATCTATTTTAGTATCAATCGTTACAATTTTATTAATTATTGCACATTTTGCATCTTTAAATATAGCGTATTCAAATAGCTCTGAATCTGACTCATCTACCACTAAAACAGTAATAATAAACGAATTAATGCCTGACCCTGACTTTGGCAGAGATACCGACTTTGAATGGATTGAACTTTATAATATTACCGATTCTGAAATTAATTTGTATGGCTGGAAAATTGACGACAAAACAATAACAGAAAATATAGCTATACAGCCGCATTCATACTTAATTGCAGTTAGAAACAAAATAAAATTTTTACAAGAATATGTACCCGCAAAAAGTGATTTAGAATATGTTAACGAACAAAATACTATTCAACTTAATTTTTCATTAGCGAATACAAATAGCTCTGTTACTTTACAGTCAGACGATGAGCAATATATCGATACAATTGCGTACATTAGTACCAAGCCCGAAACATCACTTGAACGACAAGGTCCATACTGCTCAGAACTTGTTCTTCATGCTGATTCAAATACTCTTGGTTACGAAAACTTTAACCTTAATGAGGAATGCTTTAACAACTCTCAAATAACAATAAATTCAATATTGTTCGGAAATAATGATAAAGAATTTTTAGAAACTAATATTTTTGAGCCTGATGAAGAAATCTATATGAACTATATACTTTCTGACAATGCTGAAATAATAAACGAAGAACTATTTTTAGAAGACGGAACAGTTGTAACAAATCCAATAATTTTACAAAAATACCAAGGAAGAGTAAGGCTTAAACTAACACTAATTAATAATGAAGTGATTCAAAAGTGGAGTAAGTCAATTACAGTCACTTCAAAAAACATAGATGACCCCATTGAAGAATATAAAGTATTAATTACAGAAGTTTATCCGTCACCGCAAACTTCAAAAGGTGAAAAAGAATGGGTAGAAATATACAACCATGGGCTAGAAAATACTAACTTAACAGGTTGGTTTTTTAGTAAAGAAACTGAAGGAACTAAATGTAAAAACAATGTTAATCAGTTTTTTAATAACAAAACAATTAAATCAAAGCAGCATTTTATTACTGAACATCCAAATATAAAAATAACCTTAGCCAATAATGGCGGAAAAATATTTTTATGTAACAATAACTCCGATGTTGTCTCGAGCGTTGAATATCCAAAAACTACATACGGTAATTCGTATTCAAGAATCTATAAAAATGAATATTTAAAAAAATGGCAAGTAAGCACAAACCCAACACCAAAAAAATATAATTTATCACCAAAAACTGAAAATCCTATATACAAAATAGCCAATGCAAAAAATCTGAAAAATAAAACAATTGTAACCATACAAGGTTTTGTAACAGTAGATTCAAATATACTAGCCCAAAGAACATTTTATATACAAGATGACACAGCAGGTATAAAAGTATACTTATACGCAGGAATAAATAATGAATTTAGTTTAGGTGATTACTTACAAATTACAGGAGAATTGTCAGAATCTGCAAAAGAAAAAAAATTAAATGTAAAGGCAATAGAAAATATAAAAGTATTAAAAAATAAAAAAATAACCGAACCAATAAGTATAAATAAAATATCAGACGACATAGTTGGCAATCTAGTTTATATACAAGGATATATAGCAAAGAACTATTCAAAAAGCTTTGATGTGCAGGTAAATGGAGGGTTAATAAGAGTTAGCGTTTTAAACCCAACAGGTATAGATCTACCAGTAAAATCGAAAGGGGACTATGTAAAAATTATTGGAATAGTTTCGGTGAATGGAAATTCACTTAGAGTACTTCCGAGATACCAAAGCGATGTAGTGATAAATCAAATTTTAAGTGCAAAAACTAAAAAAGCATCGCAAGTAACAAAATCTGCAAAAATAAATTTAACACATTCTGCTGATGTAACCGAATATCAAACACCTGCCCCATCAGCTTTAAAAATAAACGAAAATAATTATGAAAATAGCAACATAACTTATCAAAATAATGGATATAAAATATTTTTTGTTGGAAGCATATTTTCTATTGCACTATTGTGCTACACACTAATAAAAAATAAAGATGAACTTTTAAACGAGGTTAATAACTTAAAAATTAAAAGACAAAACAATAATATAACAAAAGAAAAATATTTCTGATCAATCCCCCCTCTTATTTAAGAGGGGGTTAGGGGGAGTTAGGAAATATAACTAACCATGAATCACAAATACAACAACAAGAAGTATAAAAATCTCAGAAAAAAATTACGAAAAAACCTAACACCATCAGAAAGACTACTCTGGAGCAAAATTCGAAACAAACAGTTTTTAGGCTACAAATTTTATAGACAATATGGAGTTCTGAATTATATAGTAGATTTTTACTGTCCAATTATAAGGTTGTGTATAGAGATTGATGGGTTATCTCACGATACAAAATACAACTATGATAAGGTACGGCAAAAAACTATAGAAAATTTAGATATTAAAGTATTAAGATTTAGCGAATTTGAAGTAAGAGCAAATCTTGATGAAGTCTTACAAACAATAGAGAATTGTTGTAATGGGGTGTATTAATAGCCAGTACTCTTCCATTATCTCCCCGGATAGATCTGTTACACAGATCTATCCACCCCTCTTATAATAAGAGGGGTTAAAACTACATTAGAAGCTAATACAACACACTTTCCTACTTACTCTCACTTTTAAGATGAATTAGTGATTTATGGTTATAATTAATTATCCCTTTATAGATGTTGTATAATCCTTCCTCTTAGAAAGCCAAGGTTTCTTCTACTCCACCTTCAAAACATTTAAGGTATATTCCCTCTCTTTTTAAGAGGGGGTTAGGGGGAGTTTCAGAGTCGCACAGGGCCTGGCTTGTAAGAGTTCCCTTTTTAGAGAGTAGCTAGGGATGTTTTTTGTAATGTTCTTTATATTTTGATAAACCCCATCTTTTAAGAAGGACCTGGGGGTATTTTTGAGTGTTATCCAACAGATTTCTATGTAATCCTCCTCTTTATAAGAATGAAAAAAGAGACCAACATCCCGAAACACTATGTCACAAGCTGTAAGTTCTACTCCTTATAAAGATGGAGAAGAGAGTCTTGTGCCATTAATCTGTTAAAGTACATAGTGCATCCCCATTTAAAAGGAATTCCTTTTCCTTATCTTCAAAACTTTTAAGGTATATTCCCCCTCTTTTTAAGAAGGGTAGTAAAGTAAACATATGTCCTTGATATCCCCCTCTTTTTAAGAGGGGGTAAGGGAGAGTTAAAATACAAAACTAATAAAGCAGAAAAAGTAATAATTCTCTAAATCCCACATTCTTTTACACGGAGGGCAGTAATACAAACAAATGTTTTTTGTAATACTCACTTTAAAAATAGGTGTATCGGAGTTTCATATCCACGTAAATTTTTAGCTTTTAATATCCCCCCTCTTTTTAAGAGGGGGTTAGGGGGAGTTATAAAGCATACTACCCAACGCTACCAGCCATATCAAGCTGAATCAGATTGTTTAATTCTATAGCATATTCCATAGGTAACTCTTTTGTAACAGGTTCTAAAAATCCAGAAACAATTAACGCAGATGCTTGATCTTCACTTAATCCTCTCGAAGTCAAGTACGAAAGCTGCTTTTGCGACATCTTAGAAACACTTGCTTCATGTTCTAAAGTCGCGCTTTGATCGTAAATTTCGTTGTATGGATAAGTATCTGTTTGCGAAGAATCATCAAAAATAAGTGCATCACAAACAACCTTGCTTTTTGCATTTTTAGCTCCTTTAGGTACTTTCACTAAACCCCTATAGCTTGTTCTTCCACCATTTTTGCAAATTGATTTTGTAGTAATAATGCTCGATGTATTTTTACCTATATGGGTCATTTTGGCACCTGTATCTTGCCATTGATTTTTATCTGCAACTGAAATTGATAATACTTCTCCGTGTGAATTATCACCTTTTAATAACACTGCCGGATACTTCATTGTGGCTTTTGAACCAATATTACAATCAACCCATTCAATTGTGGCGTTATCAAATGCAATTCCTCTTTGTGTAACAAGGTTATAAACATTTGGCGACCAATTTTGAATAGTGGTGTAACGTATTTTTGCATTTGATAACGCCACAAGCTCAATAACACCAGAATGCAAAGTACTTGTTGTATAACTTGGTGCAGAGCAACCTTCAACATAATGAACCTCTGAACCTTCATCAGCAATAATCAAAGTTCTTTCAAACTGCCCCAAATTCTTAGCTTTAATATAAAAATAAGCCTGCAGCGGAACAGTAACCTTTACACCTTTTGGAATATAAACAAAACTACCACCACTCCAGCAAGCAGCATTCAAAGCCGCATATTTATTATCAGAATATGGAATTACTTTACCAAACCATTTTTTTACAATTTCAGGATAATTCTTAACCCCATCTTCCATATTAGTGAAAATAACTCCCTGCTTTTCCCACTTATCCTTAACGCGTCCATAAATTACATTCGAATCAAATTGAGTTTCGACACCAGCCAAAAATTTTCGCTCAGCTTCAGGAATTCTTAAATCCTCATAAACTTTTTTATATTTTTGTGGCACATCATCCCAACTTTTATTTTTTGAAGATTCTGGTTCAACATAAAAATTTATCTCATTTTCATTTAGTTCACTCAAATCCACTCCCCAAGTTGGAATCTTGCGAATTTTATAGTGTTCCAAAGCTTTTAACCTGTACTCAAGCATCCACGACGTCTCGCTCTTAGACTTGGAAATTTTTTCAATTGTATTCTTGTTTAGTTTGTTCATAAAAATAGTTTTGACTGTTAGGGCAGTTAGGCGGTTAAGACTGTGCTTTATTGTTGTATAGGTAAATTATTAACTTTCCCATTTTTGCTGATAGAACTTCGCTTTTTTCTAAAATTACCATTAATTTTTCTTTTTCAATTAATTCAATACTAATTAAAATTCGTAATTGAGTCTTTAGTTCTGCTAACGATGCTTTAGATATTCTTAAATATTTTAAAAACATGCTATTGCTACGATAATCAAATCCTTCAGCAATATTAGATGCCACTGAAATACTGGCTCTAACCATTTGATCACGCAACGCAAACTCTCTTTTAAGTCTATTATCATTAAAAAGTACAAAAATATCTTTTGATAAGTCTAATGCTTTTTGCCAAATTTCAAGATCTTCGACTTTCTGTATTTTCATAAATTTGTGTATAAAGATTAAACTGCCTTAACAGACTAACTGTCTAACAGTTTTATTCCTAAAATCTAAAAATATCCCTCTCCTTCTCATGTAGCCGCCTTTTATGCTCCGTGTAGTCCGGCATACACTCCCTAACTAAGTCCCAAAAATCTCTACCATGGTTCATCTCT
>CAZRHM010000057.1:5358-5772 GCA_964599845.1 uncultured Candidatus Saccharibacteria bacterium | reverse complement strand
TTACCCTCACTACGAAGAATCCTTGTACGAAGAAATCAAAAGTAAATATAATGGCAACAAAATGTACTTAGTTGAAAATGGTGAATCTATAATTATAGAGGGAGAAAACCTTCGGTTTATAGGAGAAGAAAAGTTAATAAAAGAAATATAGCTCATTAAGCTTCAAGTTTTTTATAGACAAATGTTATCTGTCCACCATCAACTTCTTCTGACCTGAAGCTATAGCCGTTGTTTGTATAAAAATCTATAACATCAAGCATATTACTATCTGGATGCGGACAAAATTCACCCTCAATAATTCTACAGCCAGCTCGTTGTGCTAAAATTTCTACAATTTCTAAAAAAGCCTTCCCCAATCCACAATTTCTTAATTCCGGGGGAACATAAATTTCTATTAATTTACAAAATAGAACG
>CAZRHM010000057.1:0-5348 GCA_964599845.1 uncultured Candidatus Saccharibacteria bacterium | reverse complement strand
CAAAGCTTCAACGAATGCACAGTAAAAAACTGTAGTATCTTCTGAAGAAAAGTGATAATGCTGATATTTAATTATATTCATATTTTTTTTGAAGATGATAACATGTTATGGTTCACTACATTGCCTTCATTATCCCATTCTGATAAATTGTTATGTGGATACCAAAACAAAAAGTTATAAAAAGGTTGCCTTCATTGCAATAATTTTACTGTTGCTTATTTTTCTGTTTTTACTTTTAAAAAATTTTTCTGGCAATAATAATGCCCCGTCTGAAAGCATAAGTGATAATAATAAACCTAATATTATTGTTGGTGAAAAAGGTCCAAAAGGTGACCAAGGTCCTAAGGGAGAGAAAGGTGACAGAGGACCATCAGGAGCTGGAATTGGGATTCCTGGCCCAGCTGGACCACGAGGCGAAACTGGCTCAACAGGCTTAAGTGTAATTAATGCAAATACTGGACAATTATTAAGATTTAATGGATCTTCGTGGGTTGGATCATCAATTGGAGTCTCTGATATTAATACCTTTGCTTGGATTCAAGGTGGAAATGCAACTGCTGGAGTACAAACACTTGGATCTACAAATTCTAACCCACTATCTTTAATAACAGCAGGATCTGAAAGATTGCGAATAGATTCAAATGGAAACATAGGTATTGGTACATCAAATCCCTTAAGTCTTTTTTCAATTGGAGATTCGTATAGAACAGATATAAATGGTCGAACAACTATAAACTATGTAGGAGATGCCGGATCACTTTATACATCAGGAGGTGTGATACATATAAATAATACAGATAATATTGGAAATGCAATTGGGCTTTACTCAAATGCAGGTGCTGAGGCAACTGGTCATCTACTTGCAGTTAAGGTAGATAACCCTGCGTTCGAACGATCAGGCTTACTTTTTGATTATGATGGTTCAGGACACCCTTTAGCTGTAATAAACAACAGTACTGATTCAACCTCTAACGCAATTACAGTAACCAGTAATAATCCTAACGATTCGGCTATTGGAGTAAGAGGTATTGAAAGAGGACGGGGAACAATAAAAGTAGTACACATAGGTGATGCAGGAACTCCAAATGCATCAGGAATCTCCATTGATTTACAGGGAGAAAATACTGCCGCACAAGGGATATTTGTAGATTCAACAGCTACAACTGGAACAACTGGAAATTTAATGAATTTACGAAACCAAGGTGTTTCAAGATTCGCTGTAAGTAGCTTAGGTTCAGTCACAATGGGAGTTAACGGTACAAATACAACTTTTTTAAAACGAGGTAATACAGTTGGTGATGAATTTTTTATCGGTACAAATGGTGCATTTAGAGCGCAAAGATCAGGGACAAACGCAGAAGCTTTTAGGACTCAGGTAGTAGGGGATGGTTTTGGCAGATGGGTTGGAACATCAGATGGTCAACTACGATGGGGTCCTGGAAATGCTGCAACCGACACTACCCTGCGTCGTTCAGCAGCAGGAGTACTTACATTAGAGGGTGCATTTTTAGTAAATGCAAATAATCAAGCATTAAATACCGTGATTCGAGGAACAACAGATAATAACCTATTTGTTACAGATTCTATAAATAATAGAATTGGCATAGGTATTAGTAATCCAGCAGCCGGATTGGATATTACAAAAAATCTATCTGTTGCAACAGCTAGAATAAACCAACAAGGTACTGGAAATCTGTTAGAAGTGTTGCTTAATGGTTCAAGTCGATTTGTAATTACCAACGATTCCAGAGTAAATGTTCTAGCCTCATCTTTATGCGTATCTAGTACTGTAACCCCTTGTTCTGATAATGTAGCAGGAACAATTTATGCCACTAACACAACTGTAGAAGCGGCAGATTTGGCAGAACTCTACTCTTCTAAATATAGACTAGAGCCAGGCGATATTGTAAGTATTGAAGGAGAAGGTAATATAGAAGCAGTAAAAAAATCAAACCAACCTTACGATTCAAAAATTTTGGGAATCGTATCTACTAAACCTGGACTAACACTAGGTTCAGAAACAAAAGTAGACGAAATCTACAAATATTCTCATCCAATAGGCCTAAGTGGTAGAGTTCCAGTTAAAGTAACTAACTCTAATGGAGAAATTAAACCAGGCGATTTTATTACCTCTTCAAATATTCCAGGTGTTGGGATAAAAGCAACAAAACCAGGATACGTTATTGGTAGAGCTTTAGAAAGTTATAATGAATCTGAACAAGGCACAATAATGGTGTTTATAGGATTTATGTGGGCAGTGCCGTGATTAAAGCTGCAAAGGATTAGTTCAATTGATATAATAATTCTATTTTTATCGTTTGCACACTAATCTAAATTACTAATATTCGATAAAAAGCTTAACAACGTTTTATAAATTAAGGATTCAATGAAAAATAACATACAACGCTGTAGCTGGTGTTTAAAAACTCCACAATACATAAAATATCACGATACTGAATGGGGCGTTCCATTGCATGACGATACAAAATTATTTGAATTTTTAATATTAGAAACATTTCAGGCAGGATTAAGCTGGCTTACAATTTTGAATAAGCGAGAAAACTTTAAAAAGGCATTCTCATTATTTGATCCCAAAAAAGTTGCAAAATTTACTGAGCAAGATTATGAGAAACTAATTAACAATGCTGGAATTGTTAGAAACAAGTTAAAAATTAGGGCAGCAATTAATAACGCTAAAAAATTTTTAGAAGTACAAAAAGAATTTGGAAGCTTTGATAATTATATTTGGAAATTTGTTAATTACAAGCCGATTAAAAATTCATACACAGATATAAAGCAAGTTCCTGCAAAAAATAAAATTGCCGAAACACTTAGTAACGACTTAAAAAAAAGAGGCTTTAAATTCGTTGGCCCAACAGTTATTTATGCACACATGCAAGCTACGGGTATGGTTAACGACCACCTAGCAAGTTGTTTTAGGTATGGTGAGATGTAGCAATAAAAATAAGGGATTAGTTAAGATCCTTTTCTACTTGAACCTGAATTGATAGTGCAGAACTTCAAATAAAAGTTTCTATAAGCTTAGATTTTAAATCTTTAATGTATCCGGATCTAAATAGCCAAGACATTTAATTAATCTTGATTTATCTATTGATCGTATTTGATCAATCATTACCTGCCCTTTTCTATTTTGAAATTCTAAATTAACTCTAAACGGAAAATCTCGTATTGTTGATGTTAAAGGTGCGACTATTACAATTTTCAAGTATTTATTCATTTCGTTTGGTGAAATAATAACGCAAGGCCTCGACTTTTTGATTTCAGAACCATTAGTTGGATCAAATGTGATTAAATACACATCACCTGTTTTGGGGTATAGTTTTACCAATCTCATTCTTCATTATCGTAATCATTAATAATGTCATCTTCCCAAACGATATCAGTCCTATCTGCATCTTTTACCATATTCTTTTTCATTTGCTCATCCCAATCATTCCTTGGTTTGTATGTAACTTTAGGCTTTATTAAAATAGAATCTTTTTTCACATCGAGCAAAACCTCGTTGGTAATATTTAGTTGTTCTAAAGTTTTAGCAGGAATGCGAATACCTTTTGAATTGCCTATTTTTATTATTTTTGTCGAAATCATAATCTATTGTGACGTAATTACTTTGTAATTACAACCATATCTTCACAACAGTTTTTATACCTAGAAGATCTAGGCTTCTTTCTTAGGTTGCAGTGTCGCCCATGAGTGTTGACAATACCATATATTGTGTGTATAATCTTCTTCGTATTTAATAATTATATGTTAGATATAGATATTCAGGGATTTTGCGCAGAAGTGGGTGTTGCAAGTGTTCCTATCAGTAAATGTACCCCCGAACTGGTAGGTGAAGTATTAGATAACACTGGAAGACAAATAAAAAATCACGCAGGTTTTAAAAGGCCTGGAACTATTTCTTTCGTAAATTCAGTTAGAAAAGGAATTAATGCTCATAACTTAGAGTGGACACCTTCACCTAGAAATGTTTATCTATATCCTGATGGAAGAGTGATCTCAGATGCGGAAACTGCTATTAAAGATGCTAATCGACTTAATCCCAATTCAAATAATATAGTTTGCGAAAGGTTAGTATTAGCTGTTTCCACTCCAGATGGCCAGTTTGAGGATCTGAGGACGCCAGTAGTTCTAAATTTTCTTCCGTCGAACAATGAACTCAATGCCATAATACCGCAAGGGAAATTTAAGGCATCTAAAGCGGCGAACTATTTGCTTGAGAATATTTATATATCAGATGGTGTAGCTAACCCATGGCCAGCAATAATGGGCCTAGCCTTTGCTGGTATAAGTCACCAAAACATATGGTCTGCAATCGACTACTTTCATAATAACTTAAACAACACTACTTTCAACCCAGTAGCTATTGATGTGAGAATACCTAGGCTGAAAACTTTCCAAGATTATCAATCAGACCCTATTACATATATCTGTAGCAAATTTGGCGGTATCTGCAAGAAAAATGACAAAATTACACCTTTTTTAGAAAGGCAGGAAGAGGAAAAGATTTTCCAATTCTTAGACTTTCTTTATCAAATTCAAAATAAATCAACTGATATAAGAAGAGACAATTATGGTTTGCAACATATAATGACAAAAGGATTTGAAGATTTTATCGAGTTAAATCCAAGAGAAAGAATTAGTACAGGCTTAAAGACTACTTATAAAAAATGGGGCGCAAAATCGTTTACTATAGTGCTTGAAAACCCAGTAATATCCTACACTCGGAAGTTGAGGGAGTATATCTGGCAGCAATACTTTGCGACACCTCTTAATACAAACCTACCCGGTGATTTTAATGAATATGAGGTCGCCTTCGAAAATGATAGGAAGTTTACAGTGGGACAAATAATATATTGGAAAGCACTAGCACTAGCAAGAACATTAGGAGACACATACTATAGTGCTATTGATCCTGCAGATTTCTGTACTATCTATCCTGGCTTAGCAGTTAAGGCAAAATAGAAGTCTCACATCTTTTCAGTAGTTTTTATACCTAATAGATCTAGACTCCGTTTTAGCACTTGGGCACTTGCTTTTGTTAACGCTAATCGTGATGTTTTTAATTCATCAGATTCTGCTTTTAATACTTTATGTTTATTATAAAATTTATTAAATAGCCCCGCGAGTAAATATACATAATTAGCCACTTTATTCGGAGCATAGTCGTTTGTCGCCTCAGAAACTGTAATTGGAAATTTAGAAAGATGCTTGAGTAAATCCAGTTCTTCAGTTGTATTTAAAACATTTTCAAGATTTTCAATCTTTATCTCAGAATCTTCCACACCAGCTTCACGCAATATTGATTTAGCTCGTGCGTAGGTATA
>CAZRHM010000056.1:0-5824 GCA_964599845.1 uncultured Candidatus Saccharibacteria bacterium | reverse complement strand
TTTCTGCCATGGAACCACCACTTACAAACCCATCAACCTCAAATGGGCCAGCATCGCTTAATCCAGTACCTGGCTCATTTGGTCCAACCATAGCAATAAACTCTTCAGTTACTCTGCTAGATAATGACGAATAGAATGAGACTATCGTATCAGGAGATTTAAATTCACAAACGGCCTCGCCTCCGCCCAAATAACAGAGTCTGATTATGGGGGTAAGTTTAGCAGCGTTAGCCTCTGCAATAAATCTTGCTGCATGATCTATATGATCTGGGCTTGATACCATGCCCAAAACATAACTGAATCCTAGTCTATTTGCATGTGCAAAAAGTCCGTCAAAATATTCCTTATGATACATATTTAATACTGGAGCCTGGTTTGCTCCACCAATATTTTCTCCTATAATTTTAAAGTCAGTTCTATTATTAGCATCCGAAACTTTTGTAGTTCCCGATAAATGAGGGTCAATTAACCTACATCTATCAGGTGAATCTTCTACTGGATTTCCAGTAGAAAGACCACGTGCTAATTGACCAAAATTTGGAGCCGGTACACCTGTAATTACTCTAACTGCTGCTAGTACTTCACCAAATTTTCCGAACGGTTGAATTCCTTTAGAATACATTAATCCTCCAATAATGTTTAAAGCAGCAATAACCAAAATAAGACCAAATAAAAAGAATAAAATCCAAGGCTTTGCTCCTTTTCTTCCTTTCTTTATTTTTAGATATAGTTTTTTATCTTTTTTACTTAACGAAATCATTAATAAAATCGTACAATTTCAATACTTTTTCATTCTAAATTATTCAAGGTATAAAATACAACTTTTACAAATATTCAGTTTATTCTATTTTTAATTACTAACTTTAAACTCAAAAAATCTAGAATTTTTTATTCGTAGGTTAGCACACGAACTTAAAGTCTGCTAAAATTAGTAATTAAATATTGAAACGATTATTTATTAAGATTAAACTTTTAGTATGAATATATCAGACTTATTTTCTAATAGAACCAAAGAAGCATTAAGTAAAGCTATCGAACTAGCAGAAAGTAAAAAACAAAGAGCTGTGGATACTGAGCATATACTTTATGGTCTAACTACAGATAATGTTGTTATGAATAGAATACTTAAGGAACTTGACTTAGATGAAAAGTCACTAAAAGAACACATTCAAAAATCTTTGGTAGAAGGTAATTATTCAGTAACTAAGCCATCATTTACGCCTCGAGCTACACAGGTTATTCAATTAGCTTACCAAGAATCATTAGAATTAAATCATAATTACATAGGTACAGAACATATATTTTTAGGTTTAATACTTGAAGGAGAAGGTTTGGCAAATCAAATATTAAATAGATTTGCAATTTCTCACACTAAAGCAAGACAAGCAGTTGTTAAAGTTGTTGGAGAAGGAGATAAAGAAGGTTCAAAAATTTCTGAAGATTCAGATACACCAACTCTTAACGAATTTACCAGAGACTTAACCAAACTTGCAATGGAAAATAAAATTGATCCGGTAGTAGGACGTGATAAAGAAATTGAAAGAGTTGTAGAAATATTAGCAAGACGAAAAAAGAATAACCCTGTTTTAATTGGTGAACCAGGAGTTGGTAAAACAGCAATAGCAGAAGGTTTAGCCCATAGAATAGTTACTGGACATGTTCCAGACATATTAAAAAATAAAAAAGTTAAAGCATTAGATTTAACAGGATTAGTTGCAGGCTCTAAATTTAGAGGAGAATTTGAAGAAAGAGCAAAAAAACTGATTGAAGAATTACAAAAAGTAGAAAGAGAAGTAATACTATTTATTGATGAATTACATACAATAGTTGGTTCTGGGGCTCAACAAGGAGAATTAGACTTTTCAAATATAATAAAACCTGCACTTGCGAGAGGTGAATTACAAGTAATAGGTGCAACAACTTTAAACGAATACCAAAAATATATAGAAAAAGATGCAGCGTTAGAAAGAAGGTTTCAGCCAGTATTGGTAGAAGAACCAACAGTAGATCAAACAATTAAGATTCTTAAAGGTATAAAAGAAAGTTACGAAGCACATCATAAATTAAAAATTAGTGAAGAAGCACTGGAATCAGCAGCAAAACTTTCGCATAGATACATTAAAAATAGATTTTTACCAGATAAAGCAATAGATGTTGTGGATGAAGCATCAAGTAGAGTTAAGTTAAATTCTACAAGCGAACCACTAGAACTAGTAAATGCAAAAATTGAAGCAAATAAGTTAGAAACAGAAAGAGAATCTCTACAAAGAGCAGGTCAATTAAAAGAAGCTGCCGAATTAAAAGTTCGAATTGAACAACTAAAAGAAGAAATTAAACCACTACAAGAAGAATGGCTGCGAAAAAGAGGGACAGGAACTCCTGAAGTTAAAAGTAAAGATATTTTAGACGTAATATCACGAATAACAGGTGTTCCAATTACCGAAATGGACAAACAAGAAAAAGAAAATCTAAAAAATTTAGAAGAAAGATTAGAACAAAGAGTAATTGGTCAGAAAGAAGCAATTAAGCTTGTTTCTAACGCAGTAAGAAGATCAAGAACTGGATTGAAAGATCCAAAAAGGCCTATTGCTACTCTACTCTTTTTAGGACCAACAGGAGTTGGAAAGACAGAATTAGCTAAGTCATTATCGGAAGTTATTTTTGGTGATGAAGATGCAATGATACGAATAGATATGTCCGAATATATGGAAAAACATTCAGTAGCAAGATTAATTGGTGCACCACCAGGATATATTGGTTACGATGAAGGTGGACAGCTTACAGAAAAAGTTCGGAGAAAGCCATACAGTGTAATCTTATTAGATGAAATAGAAAAGGCACACCCAGACGCATTAAACATTCTTCTACAAGTTTTGGATGACGGAAAACTAACTGATGGTAAAGGAAGATTAGTAGATTTTAAAAATACAATAATAATTGCAACAAGTAATTTGGGCTCAGATCTAATTCTTGCATCGTTAGGGGCAAATCAAATGTCCAAAATGTTGGAAGCAATGCAACCAAGAGTTAAAAACGAAGGAATTGTTAAACTTAAAAAGCCTTCCGATACAATTCCAAAATGGGCGGACTTAAAAGAAAAAATACACGATATTTTAGAAAGTCACTTTAAACCAGAATTTTTAAATAGAATCGATGAAATCATAGTATTTAAAGCATTAAGCCCAGCAGATATTGAAAAAATCGTAAATTTGGCTCTATTAAATACACAAAAACTGTTAAAAGAACAAGATATTGAAATAGAAATAGACAAATCTGTAGCTGATTATATTGCAAGAACATCTTACGATCCTCAATACGGTGCAAGGCCAATTAGAAGAGCTGTACAGCGAGAAGTCGATAACTATCTAAGCCAGCAAATTCTCGATGACAACATAAAAACAGGTTATAAAGTAAAGTTAAGCTTTAAGGGCGGTAAGTTTGTTATCGATAAACTATAAATACACGTAAGAGTGGTGTTATTAATATAGCACCACTCTAATATTCCAATACCTGAATAAATTTCAGAACTTCACAATCCCTTTGCTATAATATAAAAATAACAAACATTATTATGACAGTAAGAACACGTTTTGCACCAAGCCCAACAGGTTATTTGCATATTGGAGCAGTAAGAACAATGCTTTATTGTTACGCTTTAGCTAAAAAACAAGCAGGATCTTATATTGTAAGAATTGAAGATACAGATAGAACTAGATTTGTAGAAGATGCAGTAGAACAAATATTTGAAGTACATAAACTATACGGCTTAGAGCCAGATGAAAGTGAAGTGCATGGAGGAGAATTAGGACCATATGTACAATCTGAAAGATTAGATTTATATCAACAATATGCACACGAACTAGTTCAAAAAGGCTTTGCTTATTATTGTTTTTTAACAAAAGAAGAAACAGCAGATTTACAAAATAAATTTAAATTAGAAAATAAAAGATTCAGATCACCATATAGAGATCAAAATATTAATGACTCATTAAAATTAATTGAAGAAGGAACAAGTTACACTGTCCGATTAAAGGTTCCTGCAGATAGAACAATAATCTATGAGGACGGTGTACAAGGTAAAATGCGGTTTCATACCGATGAGGTAGATGACCAAATCCTTCTAAAGCAAGATGGCTTTCCAACCTACCACCTTGCTGTAGTTGTAGATGACCACTTAATGAAAATAACACATGTGTTTAGGGCATTTGAATGGATCCCAAGCACACCAAAGCAAGTATTACTTTACGAAGCTTTAGGTTGGAAAATGCCACAACACTACCATTTGTCTACAATATTAGATCCTGAAGGTGGAAAACTATCAAAACGAAAAGGTGCAACTGCTGCATTAGAATTTATAAAAGAGGGCTATCTACCAGAAGCTGTATTAAACTTTTTAATGCTACTTGGATGGTCCTCCCCACTAAAACGTGAGCACGGCGAAGCAGAAAAAGAGATATTTAGTTTACAAGAATTTGTAGAACTATTTGATGTAAAAGATTTAAACAAATCAAACCCAGTATTTGATAGGCAAAAACTACTTTGGTTTAATAAAGAGTACATACAAAATAAGTCAGTTGAAGAATTTGGACAAATATTTGTAAATTGGCTAGAAAAATATTCGTCAGATCAAGATTTAAAAGAACAGATTTTAGCAGATGCTAAGCTCGATCAAAAACTAGCATTAATAAAGGAGAGAACCAGATTACTACCAGAAGCGTTAGAAATGATTCGATTTTTTTACAAACAACCAGAAAAAATAGAATGGAATATTAAACAACTAAAAAATATCGATAATACCCAGGTGGTATCTATTAAAAGCGAGATTACTAGTCTATTCGAAGACTTAAGTGATAATTCTGAAAACTGGATGCACGAAATATGGGAAAAAAATATGAGAAAAATTGCAGATAAATTTAAAATTAAACACGGGGATGCTTTTATGGTTTTAAGAGTAGCTATAACAGGATCACCGTTTTCTCCACCATTATTTGAAGCCTTGCAAATATTAGGTAAAGAAGAAGTTTTGAATAGATTAAATAAATAAACACTTCCAAAAGTGCAAGACTTATATGCTATTGCCTTAAAAGTTAACCGGACTAAGCACCGCTCATTGTTTAATTAGAATTTGTATTTTATAATTACAGAGTCTAAATAATTCAATTATTAGCATATTAAAAACACAACATTTAAAGGAGAAGTACCCAAGTGGCTCAAGGGGACTCATTGCTAACGAGTTAGTGGTGCTATAAGCGCCAGCGCGGGTTCGAATCCCGCCTTCTCCGTTTATTTTGCGTTATAATTTTTAATCTTACTTAATTATTTGTTTTTATGGAAAGTTATATTTACTCACTTGTGGCAGTGGTTATTGTTAGTTTGATTTCGTTAATTGGAATAAGTAGCTTGCTTTTAAAAAAAAACTTATTAGATAAAGCGGTATTACTTTTGGTTAGTTTAGCGGCAGGTACTTTAATTGGTGATGTATTTTTCCATATTATTCCAGAGCTTTACCACGAAGCCGAACTTGAGGGCGAAAATATAATTTCACAAATTCCTTTATATATACTTTCAGGAATCATAGTATTTTTTATAATCGAAAAGCTTGTTCATTGGAGACATTGTCATGTTAAATCTACAAAAGTTCATCCACATCCAATTGCAGTAACAAATATTATTGGAGATGGTTTACATAACTTTATTGATGGAATTGTAATTGCAGCTAGTTTTCAAATTAGCTTACCAATAGGTATCGCAACAACAATTGCAGTTATTGCCCATGAAATTCCTCAAGAGATTGGAGATTTTGGTGTATTAGTTCATGCTGGTA
>CAZRHM010000055.1:5442-5855 GCA_964599845.1 uncultured Candidatus Saccharibacteria bacterium | reverse complement strand
TACCTGTTGTTGGTGCCGCTCAGGCGATTACTGCACGTGATGAGCTGAATGATCTTAAGGCGCTAACAAATCTTCTGACAATGGGCAACCTTGGCCGCATGTCCGGCGTACTTTCTGAATCAGACATTCGATTGATTGCTAACGCCGCAAGCGGGATTGAAGTTGGTGAATATGGAGCCCCGGTTAGTGAGGGGCGACTTAAGGAGATTTTGCGCGAGATTAAGCAGCGCTTGCAGAATCGGCAAGCCGCCGGATCTGGCGGCGGATCAGACATTGAATCTCTAATCAACAAGTACGCGGACTAACTATGGCGACTCGACAGCAACTTGAATCAGCGCTAAGGAATGCCGACAAGGCCGGCGATGTTGATGCGGCGCGCCAGTTAGCTCGTGCGCTAAAGGCGGGGCAGTACG
>CAZRHM010000055.1:0-5432 GCA_964599845.1 uncultured Candidatus Saccharibacteria bacterium | reverse complement strand
ACGGCCAGCCGCGACCCCCTGCGCCAGCCAGGGATTCTGGCCAGCCCGCAACTGAACTCAACGAACAGATCATGCAGGCCGGACAAGAACAGCCAAACTTCGCTGAGCGTGCATTTCGTGGCGTACAGGAAATGTTTACCGGTGAGCAGCGCACTGGCCGAGATATTGAGCGCACCCCCTCACTGTTTGAGGGCGATTTTCTTGCCGACCTTCCCGCAGCGGATAAGGCAAAGATTGTCGCGCTTGCGCAGATCACGAGTGACCCTAACGAACTGGCACAGATTGTCGCTCAACAAGTGCCAGACGCGGAGATCCAATATAACCGCGATGAGCGGGGCAACGTTTACCCGGTGCTGCGTAGATCCGACGGTCGTGCCGCTATGGTCGATAAGCCAGGCGTAGACCTTTTGAATGTTGCGCAAATGGCAACAGACATGGCTATGTTTACTCCGGCAGGCAGGGCGGCGACCATTGGGCGCGGCGTTGCAGGCGCTACAGCTACCGAGGCCGCAAGGCAGGCCGCCCAATCACGGGTGGGCGGTGAGTTTAACGAGATGGACGTTGCTCTATCTGGTACTATTGAGGGCGTCGGCAGAGGTATTGAAAGGGTTGGCGGAGCTGCTTATCGAGGCATGACCGGCACGCCGACTGATGAGGCCGCTGATATCATCAGAGCCGGTGAGCAGTTTGACGTTCCAGTAATGACCAGCGACGTTGTTCCGCCGCGCACGGCGGCCGGAAGAGCAGGACAGGTTATGGCCGAGACTGTCCCAGTGGTCGGTACTGGTGGGCTGCGCGCTACTCAGCAAGAGGCTAGGCAGCAGGCTGTAGATCAGTTTGTTGACAGGTTTCAAGGCGGCGGGTACCAAAGCATTATACGATCGCTTAACGATCAAAAAGATAAGATAAAAAGAGCGGCGGGTAACACTTACGGCAGGCTTGTTCCAAAGCTAGACGATGCCGCCGAAAGCGCCGGGGGCATAAACTTCACAAATGCTAGCAGGGCTGTTGAGCAGGCCAGAGAGGTTTTTACAAGGCCGGGACGGCAGACTTCAGCAAAGGCGCTTGATGTCCTTGATGATATTCAAGAGTCAATGGCAGTTTCTAATCAGTCCTTTCAGACCCTCAAGGATAATATTGGGGCATGGCAGGAAGCGGTAGATTCAGTAGATCCTGCAATTCGATCTCAGTTAACATCTCAAGATACTGCGCAGATTAAGAGAGTGCTGTCTGCGCTGAGAAGGGACAGAGATGAATTTGCCGAAAGCGTGTTGAGTGCCAACGAATATCGCCAGTTGAAAAACGCTGACTCCGCGTATGGCGAGATGGCGAACACCATGAAAAACAGTAGAATCAAGAACGTTCTTGATAAAGGCGATGTAACCCCAGAGGTTGCAAGGTCCATGCTGTTTTCAAAAAAGCCAAGCGAAATTCGCCAGCTATACCAAGGGCTTACAGAAAAGGGAAAAGAAAATGCAAGGGCTACAATCATTACAGACATTTCTTCTAGGCTATCTAACAGCGCATCTGGTCTCACGCCTGATCGCCTAGCCACCGAGCTTTCAAAAAACAAAGAAGTTTTAGATGTGTTCTTTAGAGGCGAACGACGCAGGGAGCTTAATGGGTTTATCAGGCTCTTGGATGCAACCAGGCGCGCCCAAAAGGCAGGATCGACGTTTAGCATCCCAACCGGACAGCAGAGCATACCGTATATTGTTGGAGCTGGTGCGTATGCGGAGCCCGGACTCGCAGCGGCATACGGTTCAGTGGGTCTGCTTGGACGGCTCTATGAGTCTCCACGTGTTCGCAGCATCCTAGCCCGCATGGCGGCAGCGGAGCCAGGGACAACGCAATTCGAGCAGCTTGCCAAGCGATACCGAGAAGAGGTCGTAAGGATCGCCCAGTCAATCAGGTCACAGGAAACTGAAGATGAAACCAATCCAAACCAATAAGCCCGTCTTCTTCGGAAATGACGGCGACGTACTGAAATCGGGGCAGATCTATATTGGCCAGCCGAATCAGTACCCGATCAGCTTCCCGAAAACTGTGACGCTTCAGGACTCAAGCGGGGCGCAGTTTGAAGCGCAACAACCGCTGCGCACCAACGATCAAGGGCAAGTTTCGTACAACGGAAAGGCCATCATTGCTCTGGTTGACGGCAATTACTCCATGTTGATTCAGGACCGCAACGGGGCAGCCGTTCAGGATGGGTACACGCCGTTTGTGTCGAACCCCGGCGAGGCTGAAGCCAACCTTGGTAGTGTGACGCAAGTTGGTTTGCTGCTGCCAGACATCAAGCTTCTGGACGTAACTCCAGGCGATACAGTGCGCAACGTGGGCAAGATCACCGCGACTGACGGGCTGGGCGCGGATTGGTTGGTGGTGTCAAACACGGGCAACCCAGCTGATGATGAGACGCTTATTGATTTTGCGAACGGATTGCAGGGGCAGAGGATTGACAGCATAGCGTATAGAAGCGTCATTTCTCAAGATATAGGCTCTGGGCGGTTCAGGCCAGAAAATGCAACTCTTGTATGGGAGGGCTTGGACGATACCGGCGTCAATATGTCGGAGTTATCCGAGGGTGGCCCTGGATTTTACGTGGTTGAGCAAGTTGATGATACGCACTTAATATACATTGTAGATGAGTCTCTTGCTTGTTACGGAAACGGCAGACTGCTTGGAAACTCAGTGTCTTTCGGGCTAAGGCTGAGCTTTGTCGATTTCAACGACAGCGTATCTGGCAGCTTTTATTTGTCAGAAGTCAGGTTCGACCCAAATAATTCCGTTTACACAACGAACAGCCTGCAAATTACCAGAATCTGGAAGGTATAACCAATGAGCACACTCGGCAGCTACCCCACAAGAGACTTCAGCGAAACCCAAAAGTTTCTGGTGTACGACCCTGAGACCCAATCCACATCACTTGTGCTTGGCCGTGATCTTGGCAAATACATCACTCCGCAATCAACCTACGTATTCACCGAACAGTCCCGTGCAGTGGCTCAGAATGAAGACTACCAGCTTGGCGCGCTGATCCAGACAGCGGGCGATCTGGCCGCAGGCGACAACTTTGCCGGCACCTTCCTCGTCGTACCTGGCGGCAATGGCGATTTCCCCATGGCCAACGGCAACGATCTGTTGATTATCCGTGGTGATGTATTGCTGCGTGAACAGCTTGCCTCCAACAATCCAGGTGAAGGCTCTGACCTCGTAACCTATACGGGGACGGGGGAGACGGTTACGGAGGCTATCGCTCTTGCCTCAAAGGTTACCACTCAAGTCTTCACCAGCAGCGGCACCTGGACGAAGCCTGCCGGATGTAAGCGAGTCAAGGTTACCGGCATCGCTGGCGGTGGCGGCGGGGGTGGCGCGAACATCACAAGCGCTACTGAAGTTTCAGCTGGCGGAGGCGGCGGAGCGGGCGGAGCCTTTGTGGTTACGGTAGACGTATCAGCCAGTACAAGCGAGGCCGTAACCGTTGGCGCGGGTGGGGTCGGCAGCAACGCGGCGGTCGGAGGCGACGGTGGCGACAGCTCCTTTGGCATCCACGGAGTAGCTACTGGCGGCTCTGGTGGCTCAGACGGAGAGGCGCTAACTGGCGCAACAGCAGGCGTCGGCGGGCAAGGCGGTCAGGGTATAACGGGAGATATTGTTTTCGGTGGTTCTGGCGGATCTGATGGAATTTCAGTTTCCACTGAGAGCAACCAACCTCTCGCGCCTGTCCATCGAGTGGGGTCGGGGGGTGTTGGCGGCTCAGCACCTTTTTCCGCTGGTGGCGGACGCAACCCGTTTGCGACCGGCGGGAGTACGCAAGGATCTTCATTTAGCGGCAATCCTGCAACTGGATATGGCGGCGGCGGCTCTGGCGCTGTCAACTCGGCAGGCGTGGCAACAGGAGCGCCGGGAGGAAACGGAGGCGGCGGCATCGTTATTATTACGGAGTTCTATTTATGAGGGTACTTTGCACCGGCCAATCTAACGCGCTGGGGCGTGGAATAAAAGGCCCAGATCCGACCACGACCAGCCCGAAAGTTACGGTATGGAACAACCAGAACGAGGTTGATGACGCCGGAACGCAGTTTATCGCCCCGCCAACCTTCGCTAACAACCCGTGGAGCAGCAACGGCGGCAACAACCTCGGCTTGTGGTTTTGCGACCGGGCTGCAAAAGAGCTGAATGAAGACATCTTCTATACAGTTGTTGCCGATGGTGGAGAGCCAGTCGCCGAATGGGATAAAGCTACAGGCAAAATGTATGCACGAATTGTTAGCGTATTTAATGCGCAGTCACAGTCTGCGGCCGATGCGCTGCTTTGGCACCAAGGAGAAAATGACGGGGGGGTATTAACTACCGCGCAATACAAGGCCGCGTTTTTGGATGTTATCGCAAACTTTCGGGCTGACGGCATTATAGCGAATGATGCCCCGGTAATCACTGGCGAGCTAAGCGAAATCAATAATCCAGCAAATGCGGACATAAACCTTGCATTTTCAGAGCTTGCAGAAGAGAACGAGCTTATTTATTTTGCCCTTGCTGACGGGCTAACCGTATATGATGGTGTTCATTACGAAGGCGCGTCGCTGTATAGCTTTGGTTGCAGCCGATATTGGGACAAGTACCGAGAGCATGTTGGGTTTCCTAGAGTAAACGGAGACCTTGGTCTAGGAATTGCGTTTTGATTGCCACTAAGAAGACGAAACAAAATCATGGGCCGTTCTCCAAGAGTCCGCTATCAGCAAAACCATCGCGCTCGAAAGATTCGCCCACGCCCCGGAGGGCACGTTTGGGCAGCTGGCCGATTCAGGAGTGTTTAGATGGGATACTTCATGCCTTCAGAATCCGCCTACCCATGCTGCGGCAAGGGCTTTGATCACATGAGCCAGGAGCTGCTTGTCCACCTGGACGCAGCCCGGCACACTTTAGCGAATGTACGCCGGAGGGCGAGCCATGAAACTCTACTTCTGCAAATCTAACGATCTGGGCGGCTGGCGGGCGAGGGCTGAAACATGAAATACCTGTGGTTTGCGCTGATCGACATGCCGCTATCCCTGCTCCGCGTGCTGATCGCTCTGTGTGGCCCGGTTGTGGTGGCCGTCGCCCTACCCTTTGCCCGCAACAATCGCTTGCCCAGGTGGGCGGCTTGGTGGGATAACCCCGATTACGGGATCAGCGGCAATCACTCGTACCTGACACAAAAGGCCTACAACCCGCTCATCAAGTGGGCTGGAAAGTTCCCATCGAACTGGTACTGGCTGGCTATCCGCAATCCAGCCAACGGCTTGACCCGATCGCACCTGTTCAGCATCAGCCAGTCGGAGTGCGACTATGTGCGCCACAAAGGTGGCATCAAGGTGGATAACGGATACCCCGGATGGCAGTTTGTCTATGCCCGCAAAGGCTGGCGGCGCTATACCGGTCTGTATTACTAC
>CAZRHM010000054.1:0-6048 GCA_964599845.1 uncultured Candidatus Saccharibacteria bacterium | reverse complement strand
GTTCTCAAACCATTACCATCACCTATTAAATCCCACACCTCAGGGTAAATTGAATCTATGTAATTTGATATTTCTATACATTCTCCACCATTTAAATAATTATATAGAAGAAATGAAGCAAAATTATATTCTCTTACATTAAGTCCATAATAAACTGCTCCTACAGCTTTTGTAATTGTTTTAGACATTTCAATTTTTTCTACATCAGAAACATCTAATTCATTTATACGTGTAATTAGAGTTGAATAAAGATTCATTAAATTTAGAATATTAATTTGTTGAGGAACACCACATTCTAAAGAATGAGCAGTATTGCCAAGTTCAGAATTGTTAAGTTCAGTAGTATTATTATCGATTGGACTAAGCATCGTTGCTGTTATAAGTCCCAAAGTTGTGAATGCTTTTAAAAAATCCATCACTAATTATAACACTATACGTGCTTTGCCTCCACTGCATGCCGTCACCACTATAGCTCTTTGGACTCATCAATTATAGGTATTTTTATTATTACCTTTGATCCGATTGTTTCGCTTTCTTCTTCACCATTATCTGTTTTAATTGTTTCCACTTTTATTTGTCCTTTTAAATAACCTACTGCTCTTTTAATAATGCCTAAGCCATAGCCTAGTCCTAACCCATATAATTTCGATGTAGTGTTAGGATCTATTGTATATGAATCTGAAATACCTTCTAAATATTTTATTTGTTCAGTAGCAAATCCAGGCCCAGAATCAGTTATCTCTAATATTAGCCCTTCAGCTGTTTTGTAAACATTTGCCTTAACTGGTTTATCATTAACATCAGAGCTGTACTTAATTGCATTTCCAATTAAATTTTGTAATACAATACTGAGTAAGAACCTGTCAGTATATACAGCCATATCCAAATTTGGGTCTAATTCTTCAATATTAACCTTTGATGCATTAAACGCTCCAACTATTCTTTTTAGCAAATCTGGAACTTTTGTTTCATTATATTCAGGGGTGTATTTGTTATCGTAAAATGTAGAGAATTTAAGGGCATCATTATAACCTTCAATCGTAAGATTTATTCGATCTTCTAAATTGGCTATACTATTTTCTAATTTTTCTCTAACATCTTCAGTAACTTCAGCATTTGATAATGTTCTCCTTAATATATACATTCTAGTTTTAATTAAAGTTGTTAGTGTATTTAAGTCATGGTCTATTGTTTTCATTAATTCAGCTTTCGCAATTTTTTGCTCAGCTGTTAACTTATTTACTAACGCAATTTCTGCAAGATTTTGTATATGTTCTAAAAATACATCAGTATTATCGAATTCATTAGGTTTTTTACTATGTAAAGTGATTAAGTATGTTTCATCTTCAACATTAATTGGGATTACTGCCATGGATTCTATTTGTATTGGATTCGGTAATTCTAAATTATTAATAATTGTTTGTAGATCTTCTCCTTTTATTATTATTATTCTCTCAGGTACCGGTATGGATAATCTGTTGTGCAGGGAATTTTTCAGTATGTCTATTTCACCTTGGTTTAATAAACCGCCATCTATACTTTGAGTTAATAGTTGAATAGTAGCACTAGATTCCAACGAATCTAGCACTTTGCTAGCTCTTGCAGAGATTGAAGATGGAAATATATCTAGTATTAGCTTGGTTATAGATGTTAATGATTCAATAGAATCTAATGGTTTGAGTGGGTTTACAATTTCATAAAGAGTTTCTATTATTCTGCTGTATCTTTTTAAGTCATTTTGTAATAAAACCCCTTCTTCATCTTTAGAGACTATGTTTAATAGCGTTGCGCCATTAATTTTAACTCTTGATAATACTATTAGATTAAGGGATGTTCCTTCAACATTAGCAACATATCCAGTTGTTCCTGCCACCACTATATCTGTCAATGGATGTACTGAGCCATTGAAAAGGATTTCACCTGTAATATTTTCTGTAGTCGGATCCATCCAAATAAACCCAGCGCCTTCGTTGTTTATTTCAATTTCTAGATGTTGTGGTAATTGTTCTGTAGTAGGATCTTGTACCATACACAAATAACAATTGGAAATTATACCTTAACAAAGTTAATTTACCTTTTAAGTATATATACTATTAAGATTCTAGTGCAGCAATGTAAGAAGCAAGTTCAGATGGACTTGTTATTTTTACTATATTTTCTGGGATTCCCGACAATTTATACCCGCTTCCATTAGATGAGAAATAAACTTGGGTAATGTTGGGACTATAAGGTTTCTCTAATGTTCTTGGATTGTTTGAGCAATAATAAGTTTGTCCATTATTACTTATTTTTGGTTCAGAAGAAACTTCTATTATGTTATCAATATATCCTAGTAGTTTAGTTTTAACAACATTTTGCATAAAATAATCTAAAACAATATCTGGACTTTGTTCAGAAAGCCTTTTTATCTCTGCATTTATTATTCCTAAATCAGCTCTAAATTGTGAAAAAGTGTTACTAAAAATATTACTTATCCCTGAATTTGCTGTAAAGGCAAGCCAATTACATAGAATAAGCTTTGCTATGCTGTGAGAACATTCACTGGGTCTTTTTGTAACTATGCCAATTTCAATCCCAATACTTTTTAAATATAATAATGTTTGTAGCATACCTTCTGTTGGTTGCAAATATCTTTGTTGGAATTGTAAATCATTAAAAAATCTTGTTTTAGCAATTTCTTCTTTTTGTTCTAGTTTTTCACTATTAGCAGCCAGAGCTTCGTCTTCAGGTAAGTTACCTATTGTGTCCTCAACATAGAATCTTTTCAATTCCGAAGTATTGGTCGTTAAACAACCATCAAACTCAATATATAAAAATGCCATTTATTTATCTTCTTCTTATGTATTTATAAATTTCACCAATCCATAACGCTAATGAAGAGCATACTAATATTATAAAAAACATACCTGGTTCAACATATTCAAATTTTAATAAGTGCCTTAAAAACGGATTGTAAACAACACTCATTGTTACAATTCCCGAAATTATTACTGCCGTTAGTACGATCTTATTTGTAAAAATTCCTATATGCCAAAGTGATTTAGTCATGGATCTTAAATTTAATGCATTAAAAAGTTGAGTAAAAGACATTGCAATAAATGCGAGTGTTCGCGCATATGCAATGTTTTGATGTGCAAATTTATAAAAAAATATTAAAGTTATTGAAATCATTACTACAGACATAATACAAACAAACCAGATTGACTCTTTATTCAGTATACCTTCATTAATTTGTCTTGGTTTTTGTTTTAATGCTGCGCCATGTCCACGTTCAGTGGCTAATGCAACATCACATACGCCATCTGTTACTAGATTTAGCCATAATATTTGTGCCGGTAATAATGGTATTGGTAAACCAAAAATCATTGTAGCTAAAATTGTTACCTGTTCTGCAACATTTGTGGTAACTAAAAATAAACTAGATCTTTTTACATTTGTAAATACAAGCCTACCTTCTTCTATAGCATTAATTATTGATGCAAAGTTATCGTCTGCTAAAACAATTTCACTAGCTGCTCTAGCTGTATCTGTTCCTACAATACCCATTGCTATACCAATATTAGCTTGTTTTAGAGCTGGAGCATCGTTTACACCATCACCTGTCATTGCAACTATATTTCCATTTTTTTGCAAAGTTTTAGCAATTTTTAACTTCATTTGAGGAGTCAGCCGAGATAACACATTTACTTTTAATATAGCTTCTTCAAACTCTTTGTTAGTCATTTTTTCTAGCTCTCCCTGATCTAATCCAGATTCTTTTTCATTTATTAAACCTATTTCTTTTGCAATAGCAATAGCTGTTTGTTTATGATCTCCTGTTAACATCATTACCCTAATTCCTGCCTCTTTTGCCTTCTGAATAGCTTGCGATACCCCAACTCGAGCTGGGTCTTTCATCCCATTTAATCCTATAAAAGTAAGATTCTTTGCATCTTCGTAAGTAAATTGGTTTTGATTTTTATCAAAATCTGAGTATGCAACACCAATAACCCGCAAAGCTTGGCTACTAAGTTCAGAAGTTTTTTTTAAAAATTCTCTTCTTTTTGATTCTGTAAGTTTTACCTTTTTATTATCATCTAAATAATATGTACATTTTTGTAATATTATCTCTGGTGCTCCTACAGCAAACAGTTTTTTTTGCTTGGAATCTTTGTACAATGTTGTTCTAAATTTATATTCAGAACTAAATGGTAAGTCGTGTAAAATATTTTCGACTAAAGATTCATCTAACCCTGCTTTTTCTCCAAGTACTTTTAATGCTGCTTCTGTTGGATCGCCAATTATTTTATAATTATTGTTTTCATTTTTAATTAGTTTTGAGTTATTACTAATAAATCCTGCAAGTGTATGTAAATAAATATGTTTATTGTTTTTAACATTAACTTTTGTATTATTTGCTAATATATTTCCATTTATTTCCCAGCCTTTACCTGTTACATCGTAAGACTCATTATTCGATAAAAATATTTTTTGTACAGTCATTGTATTTTGTGTAAGTGTTCCTGTTTTATCGGTTGCAATTACATTTACTACACTTAAAGTTTCTGGTGCGCTTAAATTTCGAGTTATTGCATTTCTTTTAGACATTCTGTAGGCACCAATAGCTAATACAACTGTTAATACTGCAGGTAATCCTTCAGGAATTGCTGAAACTAACGAAGCTATAGAAAATAAGAATATATCTGTAAATCCAATATTTCTTAAAAAAAATCCAATAATAAAAATAATAAATGTTCCTGCAACAGCAATCATTGCCATTTTTTTTGCTAAATCTTCTGTGATGATTTCAAAATGATTTTTTGAAGATTCAATTTGTTGTATATCAGTTGCTATATTTCCTAAAAATGTGTTTTGCCCTGTTAGTACTACAATAGCTCTGGCCTTACCTAAAACACATGTAGTTCCTGTAAAAAGCATATTTTTTTGATCTCCAAGTCCTACTCTATTATTAATATTAATAGCTTGCTTATCTACTGGAACCGATTCTCCTGTAATTGGTGATTCTAGTGTTCGTAAGTTTGTACTGCTGATTATTCTTGCATCTGCAGGGATTATATCTCCTTCTTCGATGTCAATAACATCACCTGGAACTAATTTACGGACATCTATTTGTATTAAAGTTTCATTACGAAAAACTTTTACTTTAGGATGCAATAAATTTTTTAAAGATTGAATAGATTTTTCTGCTCTATATTCCTGAAAAAACCCAAACAAAGCATTGAATAAAATTACAAACACAATGACAATTGCATCTAGGCGATGGTTTGTCATTAACGAAATTATTACTGCTACTGCTAAAATCAGAATTAGTAGACTTTTAAATTGCTTTATAAATAAATGAATAGGATGTTTTTTTGATTTGTCTGCGATTTCGTTTGAGCCGTATTTTTCCAGTTTGTTGCTTGCTTCTTCATCCGACAAGCCTTTAGGACTGGAGTTGAACTTATTATAAATTTCTTCTAAATTTTTTAAATAATAATCTTGGTGCATAATATAGATTAGCAGAGTAAACGATTAAGTTACAAATGCTTGTTGGTATAGAATAAATAAGTTTATAATGATAAAATACGAAAGTTCAAAATGCATAGTTAGTAGATAAAATACAACTAAGTATTTAAAAAAAGCTGTGGTAACAAGATTAAGTAATGCAGAGTTCTTTAATAATTTTTTATAACAAATTGTTTTGACGCTAATTTACAAAGAGCTAGTTTTATTTAGATTTATAGCTAGACAACGAGAAAAGTACCTTAAAAGCGGCATTGGTAAAGAATTTCTAAAATCACTATAAGCGCCAGTAGCTCAGCTGGATACCTGCCTGCCGGCAGGCAGGGAGCAACTGATAAATTATAATAAAACTATGTATACAGTATACGCAATAAAGAGTCAGAAAGATGGAAGAATATATGTAGGTTTTTGTACTGATATAGTACGCAGATTAAAAGAACATAACTCAGGTAAAACAAAATCAACAAAAGGTTTTGTTCCTTGGTATATAATTTACAAAGAGCTAGTTTTATTTAGATTTATAGCTAGACAACGAGAAAAGTA
>CAZRHM010000053.1:4476-6077 GCA_964599845.1 uncultured Candidatus Saccharibacteria bacterium | reverse complement strand
CTTTCCTCAACTGCCAGAAGCCTTTCGCGTACAGCCTCTGACTGATTTGTCAAGGTATCAACCAGCGTGTAGTCGATGGTTGTGTTTTCGTCATAAGACATGACAATCATGTTACAGTTGGGATAATTCGTATTGAGCCAACTGAGCGTCCAGTCATCCTGGGTAAACAGAATGAACTGCATATCAGAAGCTTGATTAATCAAGTAGGTCAAAATATTAGCTTTGCGATTGCGATCACAGTGTACAAATGGATCGTCCAACAGCATCGGTAGTGGTTCACCTGAATGGCTCATCAATTGTGCAATACTAAACCGTAGGAGAAGATACACCAGATCGCGCGTACCCGTGCTTAGTTGATCGACGTAAACCCACTGTTGGGTTTCAGGGGCAAGTAATTTAACAATAAGAGTCTCAGGATCAACAAGACTTTCAGTATAGCGTTCTCCGGTAGCGTGACTCAAACCATTGTTCAGATAAGCTTGCAAACGAGGTGTAAATTGCTGCTGAAAAGTTGTTGATGCTTTCGCCAGTTCAGTCTGGGCTGTTTGCAGAGTTTCACCGAACCATTCCAACCTTTTTAGTTCGGCAGTAGCCTCAGCATACTCTTCTAGGAGACCTGCAAGATCAATCATACTCTCTGAAGCCTGTTTAGCTTCATTTGTCAGCATGATTTGTCTCTGCTTCATGTCTTGAATTTGTTGTTGTAATTTCTCAACTTCGCTTTGGTAATAATCTGCTGTTTCAACAGGTTTTAAAGATTCTGCATCAGGATTTTGATCGACAAGTGTTTGGAGTTGGTGTTCCAAATCTTCACGCTGTTTGGTTAGTTTGTCAGATTGGAAAGGAAATTCTTGGAGACGTTTTTCGGCCGCCTGTGCTTCACGATCTGCATTCTGCCAGGCAAGATATTTTTCGCGCTCAGATTTGTAATGCTGTAGTTTTTCTTCCAAGCTTAGGGCTTCGTTAATTCGTGCCTTTTTGTACAGCTCATGCAAATCTTGAAGAACTTGTTCATACTCCTCATTTTTATGCCGCCTTTTAGCATCCTCATCACCAGCTTCCTTAATCTGAGTCTCAACATCTAAGAGACGTTGCCTCAGCCTATGGATTTGTTGGTATTCAGCCTCAATATCCTGGTCATGTCGTATTCCTTCCGGTAGGATGTCATTGAGTTGTTCTTCTAAAGACTTGAGCAGCTCTTCAGCTTCATGTAAAGCTGCTTTCGCCTCTTCCAGATTGCGACTGGCAACTTCGCTTGCTGTGACATTTTTCAAATATTCATCAATTTTAGTTGAAGCCTGCTCAAAGATTTTTGCTTCAATAGGAATGTCGTCAACGTATAGTTCACGTCTTACTCTAGCTTCAATATCATTTTTTGATTGTTCGGACTTCTTTACTGATGCTTGTGCATTCTTCCACTGGGTATAAATGGGTAACAGGTCATTATATATAGCTATCTCACTTGGCACAGAATTTTCTGTTTTGGCTTTGCGCGTCAGTGGTTTGCATCCCTTTTTGCGGGGAGCGTCTAAAGGAGTATCTTTTAGGGCAAGAAATGCTGATTCTTCGATGTTTGCTCGCTTCCATTCTGCTGTATAACC
>CAZRHM010000053.1:0-4376 GCA_964599845.1 uncultured Candidatus Saccharibacteria bacterium | reverse complement strand
TAGCATCGAGATTCAGTAATTGTTCGTAGATATCATGGCGAAAATCACTCCACTCCTGAAGATCAGTGACTTTCCCTTTGGCTTCATCAGTTTCTCGTTGCAAGCTTGCAATGCGGTTAAGGGTTTCAGTGATGTTGTATAGTCTGGATTTCAGTAAAAGTATTTGAGAATCGGAATACTGCTTTTCTAGCTGGGTTATATCCGCTTTGCTTGTATTGGCAGATGTCAGAACTTCCCAGCTTCTTTTGCGAGTTGCTTTCGCATCGTCTATGGCTTTTTTGAGTTGTTCAACACGTTTTTTAGTTACTGCAAGAGGTTTAGAGTGAGCACGGGGTGTGCCTACTTTTTGCTTGAAGGTTGTTTCGAGAAGTGCAAGGGCCTCGTTTACAGTAAATCCATCTGTAGCCATTGTTGATGAAAGCCGCATAATGGTTTCTGCAATTGGAGTCGCGGATTGTTCAAGCAAAGCAAGTTCAGACTGTCGAACTACACAAACATTTTCGAAGACAGACTTGCTAATACCAAGTTGCTCTTCTGCAAAATAGAGCCGTCCATCACTCTCAGATCGAAACCCGTCTGTAAGATTTCGCTGGTCGGATGTTCGTATAAGAGTTGTTGAGATTTCTGGGGCAAAAGTACGTCGAATCTGAAAGACTTCCCCGTCACTTAATGTGTATTTCAGTGTACCGCCGAAAGCTCCAATGTATGACCATGGCTTATGTTGATTGAGCGCATCACGCTCCTTAGACGATATACGTCCAGTATCGAAGAAGCCATAAAGCATTATCGCAACAGCTTCCATCAAGGTTGATTTTCCTGCTTCGTTTGGGCCGTATACAAGATTCAAACCCGGCTTAAAATCGAACGAACGATTTACCAGTTGGCGAAATCCCAGGAGATCAATATGGTTCAATTGCATTTATTATGTCCTTTGCACCATCTAGGGCTTGCAAAGCAATGTACAAAGCGTTAAGTATTCGTGACTGATCTTCTGGATTTGCCTTTTCCATATAATCCAGGAACTGTTTTGCAAGAAAGCCTCGGACAGTCGGTTCCTTTGCAAGCGTGTCCAAATCATAAGGAAGGTTTAACCGTGTGATAAATCTTACAGGTTCTTCGATTACTTCGCCCAAGTACGAAACATCAATTGCACATTGAGGTATACCTGTCAGTGTAATTGTAAGATAGTGTCGCTGTTCCATATGGTTTCTAATCACTTGACGAACCCGCTCTTCGACACAATCCATATCTTCACATCCCGATAAATCCACATCTACCGAGTAATACTGCCAACGGCCAATTTGGATGAATTCAGTCTGGATGTTACCCTGCTCGACAGTAATTAATGTAATGCCATGCTCTCTATTCTCAGTAGTAGGTTCGATAGATTCAGGGCTGCCTGACATAACACCGCTTGGGAAAGTATGATGATGGTGTTCTCCGCCAAGAAGAGCAAAATCCATACCACTACGGTTTAATATCTCCTGATTGAGAAAATGGTCACTTTGATTTTGAACATTAGGATAATGAAGGAGGAGCAAATTTATTCCTTTGTTTCTCTCCCACGAACTCAGAAGATCATTTAAGGGTATATATGGATAAGCTGCTCCCCACACAGTTATTTCAGGAGTCAATTGGAATGGACTCAGTGTTTGGGTATTAAAGATGTGGACATTGGCCGGAAAACTCCAACGAGAATATAAAGAGTCTTGGCTGGATGTATCTGCGCCTCCAGGGGCAATTAACACAGGTATTGGAGCAATTTGTTCGAACTGCTCTGTAAGGATCTTCAAAGTTGATGGAATAACAGTATCTTGTTCAAACAAATCACCAGCAATCATCACCACATCGGCGGTTCTGTCAATCGCAATTTCAAAAATTAGTTTCAGAATCTCTATTAGTCCCTCACGTCGAGTCTTTCCAACCGAGGGAGGGAGTCCAATACCTGCAAACGAACAATCTAAATGTAGATCTGCAAAATGTAAAATTTTCAAATCTTTCACACCTTAATCACGTTTTCCAATGCCCAGGCAGTCAATGAGCGAATACCTTCCAAGTCTTCGTCTTCAATTGAAGGTGGATCGCCTATTTCAATGACGATATCCTCTATACTGAGAAGCGCGAATTCGTTAATTTCGTCAATCAACAAATCAGCAGTAGTGTGTACACTTCGTGCAATGCCATCCAAGCGCATCGTAACGTCGTTTTTCAATAGCAAAGCGTTGAGGGCTTCCCAATGATGCGGTCGCATGTGGCTGGCAAATTCTGCCCACTCAGGTGTAAGATCATCATATTGAGACTGGACTATATGATCGTCTTCACTGTCCAGCATAAGTGGATTAATAAGTAAATGTTCGATTTCATCTCGATAATCTTCAGCGACAATTAGTTCATCGTCTTCAACAAAGATCAACTGATCGCCTAGTAATTCAATAGCATGTTCGTTGATACGATCAAGTACAACGTTCAGAAACTCACCATTCAAGGTATTCTGAGCAACATCACTGTGCATCTTCCAACCATTTGCCTGTAGATTACGTAGCACACTGATTGCTATCTCATTTTCTTTTATGACTTCGGCGACTTCTTCAAGTTCAGTTAGCAAATGAACAGGAGTATCTGAAGGACGTTCAGTGTTTAACACAACCGGAGGGAGATCATCAACTTTTTCTCCGTCGTTTTCAGTAATTAGAGCTTTGCTGGCAGTAATCTCATTTTCTTCGTTTACCTGAAGGCGATCACGGACAGCATCTGACTCTCCAATAAGTGCTTCAACCTTCGAATAATCAATAATTAAAGGCGTGTCTGTGATAAACGTTATTTTATCCTCTATAGATGCATCTGACTGTTTATGGATTTTTTCGTCTTGGACAGGGAAGGCTAAATCTAGAATGGTTGTCCATTCCGACGGTAATTCGATACCGCGTAATGTTCCTCTATAGCTTTGCTGACGCCTCAATCGGTTTTCGGTATATTTCAAAATTGAGGTTACAGCATTATGCAGATCACTGACGCTGAACCAGGCTGGTACATTGGCAATGGTAATCGTTTCACGCTGTCCTTCGTAAACAGCTCCTGTAAATGGATAGCGTTTGATTTGCTGTACATCGGACGGACGGTAATAGTCGAACAAAGTTTTTCCATGCTTTTGACGGAGATATTTATCGATGGTATCTAGTCCGCGACGGAGTTCCCGATCTATAGTTCCGTTGTTATTATGCTGTTGGTAGAATTTACTCTTTGTGTATTTATAACTGCTGAGTAATTCAAGCATATCACTCGATAGCTGCATCAAGTTTGCACTACCATCAGATAACAAAGCCTCAATCGAAATATCTCGATCAGTTAGGTGTCCGCCGCGTTTAATAGCATGGGAGTACCAGTTCATAGGTGTCTGCGGTAGTTTATAAACAACTATAAAGTCTGCCAACCAGTCGATAAGGTAGCCATCAAGTTTTGGGTGCTGTACTCGATAGTGCATCCAGACATTTGCTAGATACTTAAAAGCATCCTTTGCTGAGTCAAAACCAACAAGATGTATAACCTCGTAGACGTGGAGAAATATATAACTTAAATCGGCAGGTAGATAGTTGTCATGGCGTACTTGCGAGCGCCAGTAAAAATACCATTTGCGTTGGGCACTATTCATTGCCTCATATGTGGGCCAGTATTGCATGAAAGGCGTTGGGTTAGCCTGTCGCTCGGTAGTATTAACAAACTTTTTCGCCTGTTCAACAAATCTACCACTCGGTGTCGAGAGGGATAGCCTTACTTCAACAGATGAGCGATTTCGTGCTGTTTCTCTAGGCGGGATGGGAACTGATCTGCCGTCACTCTGACTGGATGTTGGAAGCGACACATTACGGAAAATAGAAGAGCTTGATGTTTTTTGCTTAAGCATCGGTCTGGCAAGGCTTTTTTCTGACACATGAAGATTTAGGCCCGTTGCCTGTTTACTGCGATTCAATGGAAAATCATATGGCGATTGTAGTAAAGGCATTTGAGGCTCAAGCGGTATCCAATGGATCGTTTCATATTTGCTCTCGCGTTTGAACACAAGTTGATAAATACTTCGCGTAAACCATAGAAAACCGCCGATAATCCCAGCTAGAGTTATCCACGCACCTAATGTATTTTTTGTGTCAACAGTTCCCACCCCAATGGCTAATCCTAAGCCAACAATTCCAAATCCCCAAAACAGATTAGATATTAAATAAGGTAATGTTTCCCACGAATGCCGGTTGTAAAGCCAACGAGAAAATGCCGTGCCCCACCACACGATGATTAAGACAGGATACGCAACAAAAAACATCATGCCTAATTGGGGCGACAAAAGAAGCAAGGGAATCAGCAATGCAAAGAAAAGCGCAACGGGT
>CAZRHM010000052.1:0-6135 GCA_964599845.1 uncultured Candidatus Saccharibacteria bacterium | reverse complement strand
GTTTATTTAGGTTTAAGGGAAGATAAAAAAGCAATCGATGTTGTAAAAGAAGAACCTAAAACAAATGGAAAACAAACAAGAATAGATTTAAAATTCACAAACTTAAATAAATTATATTGGCCAGAAGACAACATAACCAAGGGAGAATTAATCAAATATTACGATTCTATTGCTGAATATATACTACCACACTTAGTAGATAGACCCCAGTCACTGCGTCGAAATCCTAATGGAATTAAAGATTCTGGATTTTTTCAGAAAAATGTAGAAGGTAAAGTTCCAAACTGGATTCAAACTTATACTGTTTATTCTGAATCTACAAATGAAGAGGCAGAGTATATGCTTTGTCAGAATACCGAAACACTTTTATTTATGGCGAATTGGGGTTGCATCGAAATAAATGCATGGAACTCCAGAGTTGGAACAATAGATAATCCAGACTATGTTGTTTTTGATTTGGATCCGCTAGATATAGACTTTAAAAATGTTGTAACCGTAGCATTAGAGATAAAAAAAATATTTGATGAAATACGAGCCAGAAGTTTTATAAAAACTTCTGGCTCTAAAGGAATCCACATATATTTACCAATAGAAACAAAATATAGTTACTCGCAAGCACAGCAGTTTGCCAAAATAATTGAACTATTAGTTAACCAAAAACTACCTAAAATAACCAGTCTTGAAAGACTACCTCAAAACCGTAAAGGTAAAGTTTATTTAGACTACTTACAAAACGCAAAAGGAAAAACCATGGCAACAGTTTATTCTGCTAGACCAAAGCCCCGTGCAACCGTTTCTATTCCACTAGATTGGTCAGAAATTAATACAAAGCTTAAAATTTCTGACTATACTATAAAAAACGTACCTAAACGATTAAAAAAAGAAGGCGATATTTGGAAAAATATATTAAAAAAGCCAAATAATTTAACAAATCTTCTAAAAAAGTTAAGTTAAAACTTAATTAATTAGCTAATTACATCTCCCACTGTTATAATCCTTGCCAATTATGAATTGGACTAAATTAAGCTTAGGCAATTTAGGTGAGTCTTTTATGTCTGCTGTGTCTGAAGCACCAGAAGATGCAGTACAGCTAATAAACTTACCTCAAAAGACTGAAACTGGAATAATAATACGGGAACTTCCCACTATTTTGATAGTAGAAGAGCCTTTACACCCTGTTTTTAGACCAGACGATCAGTTAATGGTAACACGTGGATTGAAAGAGAAACGCGCTGCAGGCATTATATATAGAACAGGTGGAGATGAAGTAATGACTATAAAGTACAAAGGTACTGACTTAATAAATCCAGAGGGATTTTCTGATAAAGTTGTAACTCACAGAACAGATCAAGGTGAATATCCAGGAGGGCTATCATATATTCATGCATTACGTGAAGCGCAAGCAGCTAATAAACTTGCCAAGGTAATCGGTATTCATAATACGACTAATATAGTTGGTCTTGAAGTATTTAAAGAAATAGCAGGTTTAAACATAAAAAATTTTATAGAAAGTATATATTTTTTGCCTAATCAAAAACAAATTGTTAATCCATATGTTTTAAAAGCTTTCAAAGAAGATCCCATGTATGGTCCAGCACAATTAATATACGAAGTAAACGGATATGATTTAAGGGTTAATGAACTAGCCTCACTATTGTGTTTTGATTTTAACATAAGAGAATTAAATGATATATACTATGAAACAATAGATATAACCAAAAAGAACAAACCAGGAAATATTGCAGGTTTTAGGGCAGGTCAGCAACTATTAGATTTATATTCACATACTCAAAATCTATCTCCAAACCAGATCGTATACTTTGTATATAACATTTTAAATGATTCTTACAATCTTAATTATTTCATCCCAAATAATTATTTAGAATGCAGTACTCAAGAATTAATTGAATTAATGAAGTCACAAGTAGTAGAAGGTAAAATATTATTAGATTATTTTATCAGTAATGAAGCAAAGACTTTAGGGTTGGCACATTCGCATAATATTCGTTTTTCAATTAATTATCCTATAGGTGGAGCTAAAATGCCAAGAAATACTCCATTAGGTACAATTAATAGTTCTCCTATACTAGATTTAATAACACTTCAAGATGATTTTTCTGAAAATGATTCAGTAATACTTGCCATTAAAGATTTTTCTGAAACTATGTTAAGCATTATTTCAATGTCAAGACTTGTTTCTAAAGAGTTATGGCCAGGACTATTAAAGCAGTTTAAAGATTCATATTTCGAGGTTTTAAGAGATAATGCAGATTCCAAAACATATGAAGCCATCTCCAATGGAATTTTGCACGATGTTAATCATTTAAAGTGGGCACAAGTATTACAAATTGCTTGATCCAACCTCTTTAAACATATAACATATATAAATGTTTATAAAAATAATGTTTAAAGAAATTAAATTTTGGATCAAAAAATTTTACATAAACCAACAAACTAAAAAAATTAGTAAAAAAAATGTTATTAATACGTTTTTACTAATATTTTTTATTGCTTACATATTCTTTACATTTACTGCAAAACCTGGAGATTTATTTTTTACAGCTAAAACAATACAAGAAAATTTTAGGTTCAAAATTACACCTACACAAAGAGCAAAAGCATCGTACAGTACCTCTATACTAAAAAATAGATATAAAAGCTTTACAAAGTTAAGTAATAAAAATAATTGTTTACAGGCTCTAATTGCCGAAGATCAGACAATATTCCATCTTCAAAACTCTTATCAAAAAATTAATACAATAGAAGCTAATCAAAATCTTCTAGAAACTTTAAAGAAGATTTTTTCTAATAAGTCGTTTTTAGAAACTAAGTGTCCTGTTAAAAGCTACATCAGCTATATCGAATATGTCATTGACTTTTTAATAGATGCTAACAATTCTAAATTACCCACAAATAAAATTGACGAGTTAAAAAAACAACTAGATAAGTTAGTAATTGATATACAATCAATCTCTGGTTTAAATCAAGAGCAAATAACATTCAACTCGCAAATCCTACTGTATTTAAAAAATAATTTTGAAGTAATAAACACAACGTTTGCTAATAACCAAAAAAACGAATCCTATAAAATAATATTTATAAATTCACTATTGTTAAATAGTTTTGAAGACTCATTTAATATTGAAGTTATGGAAGATTCTACATATGCGATTTGCACTTTAGTGCAAAATAATAATTGCAATTCAAATACTTTGCAAAGCACCTGGAATAGTATTAAACAAATGGACGATTCGTTAGCTCAAATAGAGCAAAGTACCGCAATAGTTAAAGATTATTTAGATTTATTAGTAAGTACAAATGCGAACTAAAAAATATAATTTAAAAAAAAGCGAGTTAACTAGTAATAATAATAGATTTAAAAATACACTTAATGAGAATAACATAGCTAATAGTTCGTTTAAATCTAGAGATATCAGTAAATTTAATCAACTACAAAAAGGTCGTAAAAAAGTACTACCTAAAATTATAAAGATTCTTGCAGTTATCATTTTTGTTTTAATGTTTGGCAGTATAACGTTTTACAGAAACAGACAGCTGTGTACATATAAAAGTTTAGTAGACAGCGGCAGAGTTGAACAAATAGATGCTAATAATTTATGTAAGAATTTTTTTAATCCTCAAAACTGGTTACCAATTCTACTCGATACTTTTAAATTTGGGTTTAAAAATTCTTTTAAAATAAAAGAAGACTACAATTATAAGAGTTTTTTAGAGGTAGATGCATGTACAAATGCATTAGATCCAGTTTGTTGGGTAATGCAATTAGATGGAGAACTTAAACAAACAAATGGGCTTACTAATATTTTACTAGTTGGGACTGATTCTAGAATAGAAAATAATTTAGAAGGTAATACTGACTCGATTATACTTGCTAGTTTTAACAATACAACTGGAGAGCTACTCTTAATTTCTTTTCCTAGAGATACTTTAGTATTAATTACTTCTCCTTTTGGTAGCAAAGAATATGTAAAAATTAATTCAATTTATGCATGGTATGCAGAAAATGGATTAAACACAATGAATAATGCTATTAAAGAAATAACCGGTTACGATGTGCATTATCATGTATATTTTAACTTTGATACCTTTAGAGAGGTTATTGACGAAATTGGTGGTATAAAAATGAATTTAAAAGAACCGTTTTACGATGCTTTTCCTCGTAATGAAATCGAAAACTTTGGGAGAGTTTGTATACCAGCAGATTTTGACTTTAATTATTGTATTGTTCAATTTCCAGAGGGGGAGCAAATATTCGATAGTGCGGATGCCTTAATATATTCAAGATCAAGACAACTTTCGAGCGACTACTTAAGAGCACAAAGACAACAAGAAATAATAAAAGCTGTAATGAAAGATATTTTAAACAGCAAAAAAAATGCAAGAGAACAATTTGAAACTTACTCAAAACTTTACAATAAATTAAGTTCTTCCGTGATAACTAATATTGAATTAAAAGATGTGGCAGGATTATTTAAATTCTATACAAAAATTACAGGTGATGTAGCAACAATTGTTGCAGACCCGACTATTGCAAATGGTTCAATCATTTTTGAAGCAGGTGTAATTGAAGGATTTGGCTACTCTACAAAATTCTATGATTATTCATACTTGCCGTTCCAAAAACTATTGGCCGATACATGGCAATATTTAGGCTTTTATATTGAAAAACCAAAAATTAAAATAATAAATACCAATGTGGAGCCAATTGCAGACGATTCACAACTAGGTAGTTTTATAAATAATCCAGTAAGTTATGTTGAATTACAGGCAATTCAGGATTTAAACTTAAACTCCAATGGAATAAGGATTTATGATTTTACTAACGGAGAAAAGTCCGAAAGTATTAGACTGTTGCGAAGAATAATACCAAACGCATTTTTGTATAATCACAAATTAGAAGGGATTAATCCAAGTAATTTTGGCGAAGATATTTTAGTTTTAGTTGGTAAATAATAATATGTTATTAATTTATTGAAAAGACTAAAAAGATTATCGATTTTGTCCGATACATGATTTGCAAAGTAAGTTTGTTCAACATAATTCAATAGAATTTATCAGAAATGTAATATACAGAATCACCTGAAGCTTCCATTAAGGAAAAAAGGTGTCCGTCTATAATATTGATAATCACAAATGCTTGATTTATTTAGTGGTTAAATCAGTGCTTGTTTTATATTTGGAACTCGTGACAGATCTATAATGTGACAAAACACAGACTTATAGATGAAAAAACTATCTGTAAAACCTTCCCGATAAAGAATAATTTATTTTCAAGATTCAACCAAAACTCTATAACCTATAACCTTATTTTACTGCCAATTTATATAAAAAGTCTGGCTATAAATATAATCTTGCCTTCCAATATCGTATTGCCAATTAACCCAGATGTTTTTAAACCACCATCCACCAATTGATTTTTTAACTCCTGCCTGGTTTGTTAACCAAACCTTTTTAACTCGCCCAGAAGGATCTCGTTCCAATTCTATTGCTGTAAAAGAAGTTGTTCCATTTATAAAGTTATTAACATTATTTTTTGTTCCTTGATCTGCAGAACTATTTGGAGATCCAACAAATTTAAACATATCGTAAATTGATTTTAAATTATAACTTTGCGATTGATAAGTCCAATTAGTCCATTCAGTAGGGGTAGCAAAGCTTTTATCGTTTTTTGCTCTCAAATATGAATGGGGAGTCCCATCACCTGCAAAATTTTGCCAAATAGTATCGTTGTTTGCTGTTCCATTTCCTTGAGAATTGTCGGAAGAATAAACTGCACTAATAATTTGTCCATTATGAGTTGAGCCTGTCGAAACTATTACCATGTCTTTAGTTTCATCTGCTGCCCATTGTTTATCTGTGTGTCCGGCATAAACTTGGCATGCTGCAGTTGTACAAATTGGTTGTGCTGCAACCATTGCATACGACCTAGCTGCTATCACTTGTGCTTTAATAGCTTCTTCTGGCCAGCAATCCCAAAGTGTGGATGGATTATCCACTACATATTTGTCCGGTCTGGACTGTGCCTGAGATTTTGTTCCACATGCTTTACTGGGAACCTCGCCTAAACCTGCTACATATGTATTATTGTTCATAATTCCATGACCTTGAACATCT
>CAZRHM010000051.1:0-6499 GCA_964599845.1 uncultured Candidatus Saccharibacteria bacterium | reverse complement strand
GGTGGAGCAGGTACTGGTGGAAGTCCAAATATGATGATGGACAGAGAAGATAGAAAAAAAATGATAACTAAAACATATAAAAAGCTTTTGGGTAAAGAGCCAAATCAAATGGAATTAAATCAGCACCTAAATGTTGGTACAGCAGAAGATCAGCTAATTAAAAAAATTGTTGAGGGTAAAGATTTTGAAGAAATGCTTAAAGATGCAAAAGATGCAAAAGAACTTCGAGAAAAAAAACAGAAAACAGATGCAGAAATAATAAAACTTCAAAGCCAAATAAATGATTTACAAAAAATGCATACCAATTTAAATCAGTTATTACAATTTAAAAATCAACAAATAAAACAAATGCAAGATGAACTTGTTAAACGAGGTATAACTATAAAAGGAGAATACTACGATCCACAAAGAACTTCTGCAACCAACCCTTCGAGAGCTGCATAATAATCAAAAAAGTTTTGTGATATAATATTTCGCAAATAGCTTTGATTACAAATTTGAATGATATTAACTAACAAAAGCCGGATATTCAATGTACAAAACAATATTTCGACTATTCTAAAGGTAATTACATACCGACTAATACCCCATTCAAAAAAATAATCTAAGCTACACTTAGTTTTTATAAAAATACAATGAATCCATTAATAATAGTACTTTTGTTGCTATTACTGATTTCTGTGGGAGGAGGGGTGTATTTATATACACAGCTAAAAAAGGCCCAAGAAAATTCAAAAGAACAAAAGTTTTCAGAGCTTGAAGCTATAGAAAAAGCAAGCGAAATCGCCAAAAAGAAAGTTTTAGAAGCAGAACAAAAAGCTAGGCAACTGGAAAGTGAAGCAAGGCAATCTTCAGAAAATTTCCGTAACCAAGTAAAAAGACAAGAAGTGTTGCTAAACGAAAGAGAAGCAAAGTTAATTGAAAGATCAAAACTGCTAGATAAAAGATTCGACGAATTTGATTTTAAAGAAAAAGAGATAGAGGAAAGAAAAAATAAAGTAAAAGAAATACAAACAGAACTAAGCACAAAACTCGAAAAAATTGCTGGACTTTCAAAAGAGGAAGCAAAAAAAGAACTTCAAAAAAGTGTCGAAAAAGAGATGCAAGACTGGGTAGCAAAACAAATAAAAGATAGTGAGGACAAAATAAAAAATGAAGTAGATGATAAGTCTCGAGAAATTTTAGTAGAAACTATGCACAATAGTTTTATTGACTATGTATCGGATAGCACGACTTCTACAGTGGATATAAAAGACGAAGAAATGAAAAAAAGAATCATTGGTAAAAGTGGTAGAAACATCAAAACATTCGAGAGATTAACCGGTGTAGAAGTTATTATCGATGATGATTCGCCAACAATAATTACAATTTCTTGTTTTGATCCGATTAGAAGAGAAGTTGCGGCATTAGCGATGGCAAAGTTAATTAGCTCCGGAAAGATTAATCCTGCAGAAATTGAAGATACAATCGAAAAAATTAAAAAAGATATACTCAAAGAAATAAAGAAAACAGGAGACATGATGGCATACGAAGCAGGATTTAATAACTTACCAAACGAAATAGTAATGCTTTTAGGTAGATTTAAGTATAGGTTTAGTTATGGACAAAATCTTGTTAAACACACATTAGAAATGGTTAAAATTGGAGAAACATTAGCAAAAGAACTAGGAGCAGATGTAGAAATTGTTAAATTGGCATGCTTACTACACGATATCGGTAAGGTTGCAATGGAAGAAGGTAAACAGCATCACCACATTTCAGCAGAAATAGCTAAAAAACACTTTAAAGATGAAAGATTAATTAATGCAATTGAAGCACACCACTACGACATAGATGCTAAATTTATGGAAGCAGAAGTAGTTAGACTAGCCGACGGTATTTCAGGTGCAAGACCAGGTGCCAGAAGAGATAGTTACGAAGATTATGTTAAAAGAATTAGAGCACTTGAAGACATTGCAAATAACTACGAAGGAGTAAAAGAATCTTTTGCAATAAGAGCAGGCCGAGAAGTAAGAGTTATAGTAAAACCAGATAAAGTAACCGATGAGGATACAAAAGTAATGGCATATAATATTGCTAAAGAAATAGAAAAAACTCAGAATTACCCTGGAGTTGTAAAAGTTGTTGTGATCAGAGAAACAAGAATTATTGAAGAAGCAAAATAAATTTTAACTACGCTTGTCTACCTCATATTCTCTGAGGTAGTACAAGCTTTAGTATTAAAAAAAAAGAGTTTCGATAAAATGTTTATTTTCCTTCACTTTCTCCCCATATCACCCTACCCTCGTCAATTGCTGTTTCTAAAAAGCCCTCGGCTTCATCTTGAGTCATTTGTTCAAATTCTTTTTCTGTATATACTATAGGTTCAATAATTGGTACACCACCTTTAGTAAGTAGACGTACGTAATGAATTCTATCTATAAAGTCCAAAGTTGTATCTGCTATTACTAACAAATCCATAGTAGAAGATCTTGGCCTATGCTTATCTCTTGCAAAACTTCCAAATAACATAATCTTTTTTACATTCAATTTTTGTTTATCAGAATTTATTAATTCTTTTTTTACTTGCTCTAACCTCTCGTCAATTTCTTTCGCTGTGTAATAGTATTCGGACATTTCTAAGTCTTTGTCCTTTCCAAGCTTAGGTGTTTGCGAGTATACAAAATCACTTACCTTGTTATAAATATCTGTTGCTAATTTTATACAGGTTTCTGCATCTTGCTTAGTTATTAGCTCGTGTGGAGTTTTTTCTAAATTTGGAATCACAAAAGGGTATCTTGAAATAAACGTGTATGATTCTAATTTTCTAAACTCTAATTTAACCTTTTCGAACAAATTGTTTGCTTGATTACTCATACTAACCAATACACCTAGTTTATGAGTTTTAGGTGGTCTAAAACCAGCTTGTACAATAACTGCTTTAAAGGCCTTCTCTACGCTTTGTATTGCTTGATAACACACCCATTCATAGTGTTTATTGTCCAATGATGTCGTTGCAGCTTTTAAATCAAATTCTGACTGCGAAAGCCAAATTTTAAATCTATGCTTTTTTGAACTGTTTTCGGACATTTTGTTTTTGTAACTGGTTTTATTATGGCTTAAATTGGATGATTTTAAAAGGTTTGTAGTTAGCAAGAATATATTTACACTTAAACCAAACAGACATTACTGTATTAAGATTCTGAAACTGGGGTTCGACAAGATTTAGGGCTAACTAGCACATCGAAGATTAGTTGCCGTTAAATCTCCTCGAAACTTTACCTCCACCTTTGGTTACAAAGGTGGTTAAAATCGCTGTAATAAATAATTAGATTTTGAAAGGTTATTGATGGTATACATGTTAACTATACAATCTAGTTAACTTACAGAAATGATTAAGGTTTTAAAAAAATATAGCTTCGCTCTGCTCGCATTGACACTATATTTGGTAGTTAGCCTCTTTAATTATGATTTAAACGAAATGCGGCAGGCCTATGACCTGCCGCTAAAAATTCTTATTCAACAAAACTATCAATCCAAATAATCTCTCAGTGCTTGGGCAACTTCCTCACTCTTCATTCTCTTCAAAGCTTTAGCCTCAATTTGTCTGATTCGCTCCCTAGTCACATTAAACTCGTGCCCTACTTCCTCTAAAGTTCTCGTTACACCATCTCTCAAGCCAAACCTAAGTTCAATAACTTTTTTTTCTCTATCCGATAAGCTGCCTAAAATCTTTTTAATCTGAGTCTTTAAGAATGAGAATGTTGCTAATTCCTGAGGAGATGCTGTGTATTCATCTGCAATAATATCAATTAAGCTATTTTCTCCGTCTTCTCCAATTGGTGCCTCTAGAGATTGTGGTTTTTGAGCAATTTTAATAATCTCTTGGACTTTTTTGGTAGGTAAGTCCATCTCTTTTGCAATTTCTTTAAGTGTCGGCTTTCTTCCTAACTTTGATGCAAGCTGTGAAGAAACTTTACTTAATTTATTTATTGTCTCTATCATATGGACAGGTACACGAATTGTTCTAGCCTGGTCTGCTATTGCTCTTGTTATTGCTTGTCTAATCCACCAAGTTGCATATGTTGAAAACTTAAATCCTTTTCTGTATTCAAATTTTTCAACAGCTTTCATTAAACCTAAATTTCCTTCTTGTATTAGATCTAATAAATCTAACCCCCTTTTAATGTAATTTTTAGCAATTGAAACTACTAGTCTTAAGTTTGCAGTTGTTAAAAGGTTTTTAGCTTCAATTCCATCTCTAATAACTTTATTTGTGTATCTTCTATCTTTTTCTTCCAGTCTTTTTCGAGCTTTTTGAATATCAGGGCTTCTTAATTCTTCTTCTTTAATTTTTTCTGCAGCTTTAACATATACTGGATCGACATTTTCATCTGCAAGCTTAAAAATAACCTCTTGCATTGCTTCGTTTCCTTTTTCAAATCTTTGAGCTAAGATGACTTCTTCTTCTGCACTAAGCAATGGGATTCGCCCAATCTCTTGTAAATATGCTCTAATTGGATCTGTACTTACATGTGATTTTATTTGCTTAAGAATTTTAATTTTTTCTTCAAAAGTTAATTTGGATCTAGTTTGTGTTAGTTCATCTGGTTCTTCCCTTGGTTCAATGATTTCAATTTCATCCTCTTGAATATTGGCTATAATATATTCCAGCAGTTGTAAGTTTTCCTCGATTTCAGGAAAGACTGCCAAAATATCGTCTTGTGTAAGGTAACCTTGTTTTTTTCCTAAAATAACAAGATTCTTTACTTTTTGCTTATCTTCCGAAGTAATTGCCATAAAGTACTTTGTATAAAATAATATTAGAGAGAAATTTGTGTGTAATTCTGATTATTAGAAGTCTTAGGCGAATCTTATTTATTCCCTAAGTGTTTATAACCTTTCTACACACGTGTTTGTAATTTTAGCACTAACTTAAGTTGTCTACAAACACTTTAGGGTATAGAATATTAAATGCAATAGTTATTTATATGTCATTATACAGATACAGGAAAATCGAAAACCTTGAGCCACGGGAGTATTCCAACGATGAAATAGTTTTAGATTCCGATACAAATACTGGTCGGATAAATGCGTGGAATACAGTTGGAGGTAGTTATGGGTTTTTACAAAATTTGGTTAACAAATCCTTTTTAGCTAATCTAATTATCCCAGCTTTTTTTATAGTTGTAGGTATATTTTTTATTTTTCAGTATATTTATCCCGAAATTAAATATCGTCTAGAAAAATCAAATGGATTAGTTGCACAAGGCACCACAACACTTATTGCTGAAAATTATGTCGATGTATCTAAGTTTATTTCTAACCCTGCAGGTCTTTCTAAGGTTACTGCTCAAGCTTTTAGTCAAAACATATTGCAGTCCGATGAGGTAAGCAGAAATTATAAAAAACTTTTTTATATTTCTATTCCATCTTTAGGAATTAATCGATTACCTGTTCAACCAAATGTAGACAGCACTACCGAATCTGCTTACAATGCTGTATTAAAAAATTCCTTAGCACATTTTGAAAATACCGGATTACCTGTTTCGGAGGTATTAAATAATATTGTTATTTATGGTCATAGTGCTACTTCTAACTATAATCCAAGACCAACAGATCCAGAAGTTGCTTTTTCGTTTTTACCAAATTTAAAAGTTGGTGACGAAATAACAATTGAAATGGAAGGCAAAGAATATAAATTCAGAATGTATAGAAGTAAAATTGTAGAGCCCACTGATTTTTCTGTAATTACAGGTTCTTCTAATCAAAGAACTTTAACACTTTTTACATGTTACCCTCCAGGAAACAACTCTAACCGATATGTGGCGGTTGCTAGACCTATATAGTTGTTAGGTTTTAGCTTTTAGGGATTAGATATTAGAATGGATTAGTTCTCCCTCGTTGTCATATTGTGCCTATTGTGCCTGTCGAAATATGAAAATAGATGAAGTTTATAGACAGTTAAAATGTCCTCTATCAATTTACTCTTTTTACTTCTTCAATAACAGAGAGTCTAGGGAATTTTGCACGTAGCCCTGAAGCCAACTGTAAAATTAACATTGGAAACTCTTCTCTACTAATAGCAGATTTATCCCAGTTTAAATTGGGGTATTTTTCTACTAAATCTTCAATTTTTCCATCTTTAAGCAAAAATTCTACATGTTCCCAGCCAGAAGAAACTGCTTGACCTTTTCTTGGTTCAAAAATCTCTACTATTGCAATTGGCTCATTTTTATAAATAAGATCTTTATGGAGCCGAAATATACCTACTCTCCTCCCTCCTACAATATTCTCAGAAATTTTATTTGCTTGTAAATTTAGTTCTTTTGAAGAAAGATCATATTCATCTGCAGAGTCTACTTGAAAACCTAAATGATCGATTAATAATTCGTTAGTATTAATTTCAAGATTATTTAGATCTGAATAGATCATATCAATAAACTTTTCATAGCTAGACAAGATCATTGGTTTCACTAAAAACTAAAACCTAATCCCTAAAACCTACTTACTCCTTATT
>CAZRHM010000050.1:246-6777 GCA_964599845.1 uncultured Candidatus Saccharibacteria bacterium | reverse complement strand
GCTGGTATGTCTAAATTAAGAGCAATTTTATTAAATTTTGGATCTGCTTTATTGGCTATTTTAGGTGTAATATTAACCTTTTTAGTTGGAGGATTTTTTGAACAAACATCTTTAATTTTATTAGGATTTGCCGCAGGTGGATTTTTATACATTGCTATTGCAGATTTGATTCCCGAAATTAAACACGAAAATAACTGGAAAAAAAGTATTTTACAATTAGTTTTTGTGATTGTTGGGTTGGTTATAATGTACGGTCTAACTTTTTTAGAAGTACATTGATAAGTTTAAATGTACAAAATCTTAAAGCAAGTTTAGTTAATATTAGCAATTAACCTATTAAAATAATAGATTTTTTTAAGAATTATTTTTTGCTAAATTCACACAGTTATATTTAACAATTGAATAATTTTTCTTCCATAAATGATTTAGCTGAGCAGGCAGAAATGGCTAAGGGTACAAGAATACTGGCTAGTGATTTAGCTTTAATGACAGACGGGTACGAGATAAAACCACTAGAACAAATTTTAGATGTTACGAAACTTAATCAATTTCCTGAATTAATAAATATTTTTAGTGGACAACAGTTACATATGTTGTCTCATTTATTAACAATTGCAATACGAGAAGGAAGATTAATTTCATCATTTACAGAAAACACTATCGCCTCTTACTTTCCAACTCTGGCTGAACCCGAAGTAAAGCAACTAGCAGGAATACTTCACGAAGCAAGCTGGCTGGCTTACCCAATTGGGTCCGATTTTGACCCAATTTTATTTACTCAGGCGGCTTTTAATATTTGGTTACATTCACATGTATATTACGAACCAGAAAATCAACGAAGAAAAAGTAGTCGTTTAGTTGAAGGTGATATTTATAGTGCTGCTAAAGTTGAAGCTATATGGACTAAAAATCCAATAATCAAGAGTAGGATTCAACAATTCCTTGAAGTTTATTCTAGATATGCATACGACAAATCGCATATTCTTTTAAATGCGAATAAAGCTAATTACTTATGGGATGCATCTAGAAATACTTGCATAATTGAACCAAGTATAATTTTAAATATTGGGATTAATGGTATAAACCACCAATTGCTACTACGCCCTGATGAAGTATTTATCGACAGATCAGGACAAATAACTATTATTGATTATAAGTTTGGAGGTATGGACTTTGGAACGGTTGACCATATAAAAGCTATGTTGTATTTACTAGCGATACATTCACTTAATAATAAATACTATAACCCAACTACAATGGACTGGAGTTTACCCAAATCAAAACCAGCTTTACTAAACTTATCGGCAGATTATATATTTGAATTATGGAAAAATGTTGATTCTAATAATACAGTTCTATACTATTGTACACCTAACCCATTAAACGACTCTTTAGAATTTTTTAATGAATCTATTAATTTTAATATAATGTGAGATGAATTTGTAAAACGAGCACAATTTAGGCATGCAAACAAAGATGCATTTAATAAATATAATTTAATGTTAAAGAGAAGAAGGTCTTATGTTAATCCTAAGCTCGGCTCTAAAATAAAAATTCCTGAAGATGCCCCTACTTTCCAACAAAGACTTTTTTACATGATGGATTAGTATTATTCGTTTTCATTAGGGATTATACGTAATAAATAGGCATCAAAGAATCTTTGCAACTCTGGACTGTATGCTCTAAACATTCTGCGGTGGCTTTCTTCTGCACCGATAATATAATTATCTCCTCTTTTTGGTTCTCTGCCTCGAATTAAGTAATCTGCTCGCAATCCTAAGCATTGTCCAGCTATGCAATCTCCTCCACCATAATAAATTTCTATTGGTCTGTGGAATGGTGTTTTTAATGCAAAATGCCCATGTACATTTGTTAATTCGTACATATATTCTTTAAGCCAAGGTGCAACAACGTATCCAGGCCATCCATAAAGTTGGTTTAATGGTTCATTGTTATTGTTTCCACTCCAACCAAGAGTTACAAAATCAGGTGAATACATTATTAATAATGAATCTTTATTATTTTCGGTTGTACCTGTTTTCCCAGCAACTTCTCTATCGTCCCAGGCAATAGATTGACCTGTTCCTGTATCTAATCTATTTAGAACTGAATTTAATAAGTATATTGCTGCTGGATCTGCAACTTTTTTGCGTTCAGATCTGGCTTTGTAAATAATATCGCCTTTTTTGTTTTCGATTCTTAATATTGGGTTTAGCTCTACAAAATCCCCACCATTAGCAAAAACTGAATATGCTTGTACTTGCTCTACAGGGTAAACATCACCACCACCTAGCACTGCGGATAATCCAAAATTTTCACGGTTTTCGTAAGTTGTATATCCAAATTCTTTGGCTGTGTCTAGGTATCTATCTATACCTATCATGTTCATTACCTGGAGCGCTGGAATGTTCCGAGATTGTCTAAGCATTTCCCTTGCAGTTTGTGCAAACCCAAAAAATTTACCGTCCCAATTTTTAGGCACATAGTTTCCAAATTGTATTGGAACATCAGGTAATGAACTACCCGGAAATATTAAAGAATCTTTAAAGGCTAAGTAATATGCTAGTGGTTTATTTGTAGAACCTGGTGATTGTAAAGATGTAAGTACATTTACTTCTGGATTATACTTGCAATTATTTCCATTTTTATCACATGCTTCATCTTTTCCAGAAAAATTTTTAGAGCCGGCCATTGTTAATATTTCTCCAGTAATTGGCCTGACTGTCATTACTGCAGCGTTATATACATTCCAATTTTGGTATTGTGTTCCTCCTTTTGCCGCATACTTTTCTGCAATTTGTTGCATTGAATAGTCTAAAGATGTATAAATTTTGTAACCTCCAGTTTCCAAATCTTCTAGAGTAAACGGCTCTCCATTTTTGTAATTCTTTTTTTCGAGCATAGAAATTGCATAGTTTACAAAATGACCTGCTTTTATATCGCCTACTGACGGCGCTATGTATTTCGGTTCAAATTTTCTTGCTTTTTCTATATCTTCTAAGCTTATTAATTTAGTTTTACCATCTATATTTTTAAGTTGGGAGTTAATAAGTTCTAACTTTTCTTCTAGCTGATCGAATATATATTTTTTTCTTTCTTCTAGCATTTTCTTTCCTTTTTCGGGATCAATTGAGAGTGTAGGAGAAAGTCTAACAGGGTTATTAACAATTGCTGCTAAAGTTACCAGCTCAGCTAAATTTAATTTAGATAAGTTTTCTTTTCCAAAATAAAATCTGGCTGCTGTTTTAATTCCTACAATATTTGATCCGTAAGAGGTTTTTGAAAGATATAAATTTAGAATTTGTTCTTTTGAATACTCTTTTTCTAATTTTACAGCTAACATTGCTTCTTCTGCTTTTCTATCTAATGTGCGCTCAACTTTTTTTGTTGTTAGTTTAATTACTTGCTGTGTAATAGTACTGCCACCACATTGGTTTTGCTCAGTAACTCCTTTATATGCACATCTAGCTATAGCTTCTAAATCAACACCAGAATGCAAATAATAATTAGAGTCTTCTGCTGCCATATATACAGCTCTTATAATGTTATTTATTTCTTCAGGTTCAAAACTGTCACTGTTACTGGTATCTTTATATATTCTAAAAAGTCTTACGCCATTTCTATCGTATATTTCTGAAGCATTTTCGGGCCTCATTAACGAATCGTTTGGTAACGATAAGCTGTTAAACCTTTCGTAAAAATATGCAAAGGTGGAAAAACCAGAAATTAGTGATAAAAACATTAGTGAGATCACCAAAGAAACACCAAGAATAAAAAATCGCTGTAAGAATCTTTTACTTTTAATCTTTGTTTTTTTTGTATTCTTAAATTTTTTACTTATTACAATCCTTTGCATAATATACCAAGTATATAATAAACGCCATGAATTATAGCATCCTTTTTTTAAAGGGGATAACTAAAATGAAAAATTTGAAACTGAATTTAAAGAAATTTTAAACCAAATGTTAAGATTTAGTAAAACACAAATTAGTAAGCTTGCAATTATATTGTATGTGTTATAAAAATAAGTATAACCAATTGCCTATGCCGGTAAAAAATTTTTCAAATCTTTACGAGCACAAATTTATTAATGGAAGTAGTAATAATACCTTGGTATTACTGCACGGAACAGGTGGAAACGAAGACGATTTAATTCCTATAGCCAAACAAATAGATAAAAGAGCAAACATACTAACAATTAGAGGTGACGTTAGTGAGGATGGCACTTTAAGGTTCTTTAAAAGATTTGCATTTGGAATTTTTGACCAACAAGATATTATAGAAAGATCTCATAAAATGGTTAATTTTTTAAAAGAAGCATGTTCAAAGTATAAATTTTCATTATTAAAGACAACCGCAATAGGCTTTTCGAATGGAGCAAATTTAATCGCAAGTGTATTTTTTAATAATTCAGATGTGTTAGAAAATGCAATCCTTTTTAGAGTAATGATTCCTTATTTTTATAAAGAAGCCCCCAAATTGCCTGGAAAAAGAATTTTAATGTTAGCCGGTAAATTTGATAGGTTTGTGACTAAAGATAACACAGAGCAGCTTTATACAATGTTTGAAGAAGCAGGAAGTGATACTGATCTTTACTGGACAAATTCAGATCACATGCTAGTTCAGGAAGATGTTGATTATGCAAAAGATTGGTATAAAAAGTTTGTTTTATGAGCTAGCTTTTGGTTTTTTAATAATGTTGTAAGTGGTTTATTGCTTTTGCCCTATGACTAAACTTATTTTTTTCAGTCAAACTCATTTCTCTAAAAGTTAAATTAGATCCATTAAGTTTAAAAATAGCATCCAAACCAAAGTCTGTATTGTCCTTAGGTAAAGTTATTTTTCCTTTTACAATTCCTTCAGAATAGTTTTCTTTTGTGTCAATAAATCCAAAAGTACATTTAACGTATGCATTAAAGTTATTGAATGTTTTGCATATTTTGTAAAAGATTTCTAATTCATAAGTCTTTAACATCCATTTTATTAGTGAACGTGTAAAATTTCTAAGGCTTTTAGGTATAGTCCTGTATCTTCAACTAATACATTTGAATATTCTTTTTTTTAGCTAGTTTAAGTTTTGCATTTATTATTGCTTTAGAGTCAAAACTTTTGTATTTCTGGTAGAACAATACCTAATTTTTGAATATTATTAATATGGCTTTTTACCTCAATAAACTTATTCTCATTACCAGTAAAAAATTAATCATTATTAACATATAATAAATAACTTTTTAAGTAATCGATTTCTGCGTGATTTATATTTAATACATGATCCATTGCATAGCGATGTTTTGAAATTACTTTTGCTTCTCTTTTAGCCATTGCAGCTGCTGATTTAATAGAATTAAAAAATTCTAAATCATTAACATGATATGAACATGAGCATGTCAATAATAATGCTCCATTTCTAAGATTTTGTAGGGCTAATTTATTTAAAGATTTATAACCTTTGATTGCATTGTTTATATCTTGTTTTTTTTTGGCGAAGGCTGGTGGGTCTAAAATAACAATATCGAAGTCCGAAATATCCTTATTATTTAAATATTCGAATACATCTTCACTAATAAATTCGTGCTTGCTTAAATCAATATTATTTAATTCAAAATTCTTCTTTGCTTGACTTATTACCTCTTCAGAAATATCGACAGAAGTGACTTTCGATGCACCAGCAATAGCAGCAGCTACTGAAAATCCTCCAGTATAGCTAAAACAGTTTAATATTTTTTTATTTTTAGACAAACTTGCTATTAAGCTTCGCATTTCTCTTTGATCTAAATAAAATCCTGTTTTATGTGAATTTGCTATGTCAGTTTCGAATTTAATACTATTTTCTAAGAATTCGACCTTAAATTCGTTTAAGTTTTTATTTTTTGACCAAATAAGTCCAGAAAAATCTTTCATCCCTTCATGTTTTCGCGAAGGTATACTTGATTTTTCGTAAATAAACTCAGTGTTTGGTAATAATTTTAAAAATATTTGGACAATTTTTTGTTTCAGCATTTCTATTCCCAACGTACTTATTTGGAACACTAAAACATTTGCATATTTATCTACCGTAAGTCCTGGAATTTTGTCTCCTTCACTATTAATTATTCTATACGAGTTTGTTATAGACTCATCAAATAATTTTTGACGTAATAAAATTGCGTTTTTAATATTATTTTCTAACTCTTTAATCGGATCTGAGTCGGAAAAATTAAGCATTCGGACATTAATTTGTGATTTTGAATTAAAGAATCCATGTCCTAATACTTTGTTTTCTGCAGATCGTACTTGCACAATTTCTCCATCTAACAAGTCTTCTGGGATTTTTCTAATACTCCCCGAAAATATCCAATGGTTTTTGTGTTGTATAGGTTTTTCTCTGTTTTTTTGTAAATAAATTACTTTCATTAATTAAATAGATTTTCAATTTTTTCAATAAATGGTAATTGTTCTGCAATTATTTTTTGTTTGGCAATATCAGTATGTATCCATTCTGCTCTATCAATTTCTGGAATTTGAATTTTTTTATCTGATTTTGGTGGCCAT
>CAZRHM010000050.1:0-236 GCA_964599845.1 uncultured Candidatus Saccharibacteria bacterium | reverse complement strand
TCGAATTCTAATGCCCACGCACTAACTGCTTTATTGTTTTTTTGCTTAATTTGTCCAAGTTCAATAAAATTTTTCTTATCTACCCTACTTATATCAACACCAACTTCTTCTTTTACTTCTCTAATTGCTGCATTTAATGGTTCTTCGTCAATATACTCTCCTTTGGGAATTGACCAAACACCTAAGTCTTTATTTTTCCAGTAAGGCCCTCCAGGATGAGCTAATAGTACTTCTAA
>CAZRHM010000049.1:0-7044 GCA_964599845.1 uncultured Candidatus Saccharibacteria bacterium | reverse complement strand
GATATATATTAAATAGATACAGAATTAAAGATGATGATGAAATTAATGCTTTAATAAGTACTTCAGATAGAAATTTCTTTCAAGCAACTTCTAATTTAGATGTTATTAATTTACAAACCTGGAAAGAACTGGTTGATCTTGTTTTAAATTTTACTCTTGTATCTGATAAAGGTTCAGAAGCTATAGTATATAAGTTAAAAAACAATCCAGATATAATATTTAGATTCCCATACAATCCGTACTTACCCATAATCTTTGAACAACTAAAAAATAACACAAGGTCAGTTGAATATGTTGCAGAAAGGCTAACAACTATATATAAACAACCTAATCAACAAAACTTAACAAAAATCACCACTGAAGTTATTGATAACTTAATTGGAAACAACAGAGTATTTGCAGATCCCTCACTCGGAGATTTTAAAGGCCTAGTTATGCCTACTAACCAAATAGTTACTTTAAGTGGGAAACCTATAGCAGGTCTTCAAGTTTATATAGATTATGACTTCACAAAACCAGATTTTAGGCTCACTCCGAGTACTATATCGGATGCACTAGGAATAGATTTTATTGGTCAAAATATGGCAAGAACAAATGGTCATGCATTTTACATTGATCTGCCTGGCATTCTTCTAACCTTGAGGAATTCTATAAAAATAACTTATGCTGATATAGTTAACAGAAGGCTTATTGATTAATAATTATATATTCTAAGTTAATCTAGTATAATCTACTTGATTAAAAATTATTATGAATTTATCACTTGGAATTGTTGGCTTGCCAAACGTTGGAAAATCTACATTATTTAATGCATTAACAAAACAACAAGTTTTAGCTGCAAATTATCCGTTTGCAACTATAGATCCAAACCATGGAATAGTTGCAGTTCACGATCAAAGGTTAATTAAAATTGCAGAAGTAGAAAAACCTACAAAGGTTGTTCCTGCTGTAGTTGAATTTGTAGATATAGCTGGATTAGTAAAGGGTGCTTCAGAAGGCGAAGGCTTAGGAAACCAATTTTTAGCTAATATTAGAGAAGTTTCGGCAATAGTTCATTTAGTTAGAGCATTTAAAGACGATAACATTACTCATGTAGAAAACTCTGTAAATACACAAAGAGATATAGAGCTAATTAATACTGAATTAATATTAAAAGATTTAGAATCGGTAGAAAAAAGAATTAAAGACTTATCGGGTAAATCAAAGTCAAATCCAAAATTAGTTCCTGCATACGAATATTTCACTGAGTTACAAAAATACTTAAGTGATGGTAACTTGGCTAAATCGTTTACAAAAGATACAACAGATGAAATTTCTATGCTACGTAAAGAGATGTTTTTATTAACAGATAAGCCCGTAATTTATTTGGTTAACTCATCGGAGGATTTGTTTGAGGCTGCAAAAACAGAAGTTCAAAATATGGTCGATAAAAACGATTTAGTGATTGCAATGGATGTTAAACAAGAATCAGAACTAGCATTAATGACCGAAGAAGAACGAAGTGAATTTATGATAGAACTAGGTATTGAACGATCTGGATTAGATATTTTAACCGAAGAAGCATATAAAGTTCTTGGCTTAATTTCTTTTTTTACATCTGGACAAATTGAATCAAGAGCGTGGACTATTGTTAATGGTGATACAGCTCCAGTTGCTGCTGGTACAATACATACCGATATTCAAACAAATTTTATCGCTGCAGATGTAGTTAATTGGGAAGATTTTGTTAATTATGGAGGTTGGAATAAGGCCAGAGAAAATGGAAAGGTTAGATTAGAAGGGAAAAATTATGTGATGCAAGATGGCGATGTAGTTTTATTTAAGCATAATGGATAATATTTATAGATGACAATATAATAGAATTAAAGTCTTATAGAATTACAAATTTATGTGGTTAATACTTTTGGATTATCTTTCAATTTAAAATGTACACCCTCAACACACTAATTTTCTAAACCGAAGATACTCTATACTGAAATATTAGTAGTATGTTAATTATAGGCAAGCGGTATTAGAGCTAACAACTATACACATAATCTACTCATTCAAATTCTTCTCGTTTTTTAGCTTTTCTACCTCTTCAGCAAGCATTTCTATATATAAAGCATATCCAATAACATTAATATGTCCTGATTGCTTTTCACCCAAAATGCTTCCAGCTCCTCTAATTTCTAAATCTTTTGAAGCAATTTTAAAACCTGCACCTAAATCTTGATTATCAACTAATGTTTGCAACCTATCTACAAATGGTTTAGTTTCAATTTTGTTCTTTTCTATAAGGGTATAGTCATTAGTATTTTCTAGTTTAACGGCTTTATTAGGACGTGGACACATTAAATAACAAAAGGCTTTTTTATTTCCTCTTCCTACTCTTCCTCGTAACTGATATAACTGCGACAAGCCAAATGTATGTGCATCATGCACAATTACTGTGTTTACATTTGGAAGATCAAGCCCATTCTCAATTATGCTAGTGCAAAGTAAGCAGTCGTACTTTTTAAGGTAAAAATCAGCCATTATTTTATCTAACTTATCTGCGTTCATTTGCCCATGAGCTACTCCAAAACGAATGTTAGGTATAAATTCTTTAAGTTTTGCTTCAATTAATTTTATTGTTCTTACCCTATTGTGTACAAAATAAACCTGACCACCCCTCGATACTTCTTCTTGAATTTTGTTGGCAGCTACTTCCCAGTTTTCGTAAATTATTTCTGTTTGTACTGCTTTTCTGCCTTCTGGTGGTGTTGTAATTATAGAAATATCTTGAATTGAAGATAACGCTAAACTTAAAGATCTGGGAATTGGTGTTGCACTAACCGATAATACATGTGCACCATAATTTAGCTGTTTAATCTTTTCCTTCTGCTTTACTCCAAATTTTTGTTCTTCATCTACTACAACTAACCCTAAGTTTTTTAATTTTACGTCACTGCTTAAAAGCCTATGTGTACCAATCAATATGTCAACTTTTCCACTATTTGCATCATCAATTATTTTTTTATTTTGTTGAACTGTTTTAAACCTCGATACTGATTCTATTCTAAAATTAAAATCTTTAAATCTCTTTTTAAAAACTTCATAATGCTGAGCAACTAAAACTGTTGTTGGTGCCAGTACAACAACCTGTGTTTTTGCTTCAACCATTTTAAATGCAGCTCGCATAATAACTTCTGTTTTACCGAATCCCACATCACCTACCAATAGTCTATTCATTGGCTTTTTTGAAGTTAAATCTTGCAGGATTTCGGAGATTGCGGTTATTTGATCGTTAGTTTCTATATATTCAAACTGCTCTACAAACTCTTTGTATTCGTTAGTGTCATTGTTATTGGCTTGCTCAGCGTTACTTAACTCCTTTTTTGCAAAGTGCTCAATTAATTGTTTTGCAGTTAAATATGCTGTTTTTTTTGCTTTTGATTTTACTACTTGCCAACCACCTTTACCTAGCCTAGTTAATTTTGGTTCCGCACCTTCAACTCCTAAGTACTTTGTAATCTTTTTAATTTGATCTATTGGTACAAATAATTCATCATCTTCAGCAAATTTAATTAAAACATAATGATTTTCGATGCCTCCAGCAGATTCTTGCTTTAATCCAGAATAAATACCAATACCATAATCTTCGTGTACAATATAATCTCCAATATTAATTTCACCTTCAAATTGTCTTAAAATTCTTTTTAGTGAGCTTTCAGAGTATTTAGATTCAGCTCTATTATTTAAAGTTACTGTTCCAAAAACTTCTCTATCGGTAAAAATTGCAATTTTAGCTTGCTCTGAAATTAAACCAGCTGCTAAGTTTTTTAAATCGACTTGGCTTATTTTATTACCAGTGATTCTAGTTAAATCTTCAAGAATCATTTTTAAATAATTATTTTTAGAATTGAGCACTTCATTTGCAATTTTTTGTGCTTGTAGCGATGTCAAGTATATTTTAAAACCAGCATTTTTTAATCTGTTTAGTTCGTTACTAAATGCAGTTTTATTTGAAAAAAACAACTGTGGAAAAACAAAATCAGTATTAAAACTTTCCGTATTAGTGTGGAATTTATTTAAGTCATCAATTTTTCGTGGAGTAAATATAATTTTAGATAAGTCTGATTTAATAGAATTTAAGCTAAAAATAATTTCATCAAAAATTTCGGATGTTGAGGGTAAGTTGTTTGAAAACAAGATTCTTTTATGTTCATTTATATTTTTTAAAGTAAAAGAATCTACTTCAGTAATTTTTTCGCAATCTTCACCAAAAAATTCAATCCTTAAAGGATTTTTATATCCCAGTATCCAAATATGAACAATATCACCTTTAATTGAAAATTGTAACTTTTGTTCTACATTATCCACTCTTGTATAAGTTAGTGGTTCACCTATTCTAAAATCGTTATCAATATTAGAGTTTAGACCTGTTTCAGATATTTGCTTTAAAAAACTACTATATTTTAATTCATTAACGTCTACAAACTTAAGATCTTCTATGTAATTAAAGGCTTCTAGAGAATAATTTAGTGAATATGCAACGTTAGCTTTTTGATTTATAAAAAGATTATGAAGATGAGGTAGTGTTTTAATAATCTTTATTGCCATTAGGCATTATAGCAAGGAATTAAAATAGATTATGTTAGCAACACTTATTTAGTCGCCACTGCTTGACGTCAATATATAAGCATTATATAATGTTTTATGGCCTTAAAGCGTAACAGAAAACTTAAAATGCTTATTGCTCACTTAATAATGATAAATTCATTATTATTTGCAGATTCATTTGAAAGTACTAATACTAAAACTGTGAGTGCTCAAGCGACTATTGAGCTTGATAGAAGTTGTGAGGCCGATAGGCCTTTATATATTGATATTAACGAGTATGGACTTCCATTATATAAAAATTATGCACCATTTGTTATTACAGAAAGAAACACCCTTGCTCTTAATAATAGGTATTTCTTTAATTTTATAGATAAAGATTTCCAGTTTTCGATGTATATAAATCTTGGAATAATTCAAAACATACTTGAGTTAAATACCCCTGGCGATTTTGATTATAGTCAAGAAAATTTAGAGTCAAAAATGAATTTTGCTAAGGACAATAACATGCTTGTAAACTTACCTTTTGCAGTAAAGGAAATGGCTAAATATTTGGATTACCACTCTTTCACATTATTGACAGCTAAGCTTAAAGAGGAATTAGAAATAATGCAGTTAGATAATACAGATACATACGCAAAATTATTAATAGAAATAGAAAATTTTAAGGAAACAAAAAATAACCATAATGAATTAACACGAGTTGGCGAAAGAGGATGGGAAGAATTATCTGATAAAGAAAAGGAGGATATTAATCTATTACCAACTTTAGAGGAGTTTATGAATGGTGAAAAAGCTTGGGCTAAACTACAACTTGACATTCTAGGCCCTATGCTTAACTTCTCAGAAGAAGCTAAGCAATATATAATTAATAATGAAATTTATATTATAGATATAAATAACTATCCTGGCCCTATTCCTGAAGGTGTAGTAGGCCTATATGATTCAGAACTAGGTATAATTGCTATTGAGCTGTCGGGCTACAATAATCTACCAATGGCAGCTATTGCTCATGAGTTTGAACATGTTATACAACAAATGAACCGCGAAAATATTGGTGATGCTTTTAGTTGGGATTCTTATAATGAAAGAGTTTTAGAATATGCTTACAATATTGCTATAATGGATCCTAATGATCCAAATTTATCACCAGAAGAAAGTTACAGAATAAGAGCAATGGGGCAAATTCTTTTTGGACCTATAGATGGTTACGATCCATATCTATACTATTCAGGAATTATATCCAATAAGGGTCAAATTCCTGAACCGGAAGATCTGGAAGATATTATTGAAAATATAGATAACAGACAAGCGGCTGAAATTGCGGCTTCAAGTAAAGGGGATTTAGCATATATTACGTGCAATTAGCTTAGTCAATAATCTTCCTTAACCATTCACCGGTATAGCTTTCTTGTGTATTAGCTACATGTTCTGGACTACCTTGGGCCACTATATAACCGCCTTTTGCTCCGCCTTCTGGTCCCAAATCTATAATATGATCTGCTGTTTTTATTACATCCAGGTTGTGTTCAATTACTAATACGGTATTTCCCTTTGCAACAAGCCCATGCAGTACAATCAGTAGTTTACGAACATCTTCGAAATGAAGACCTGTTGTCGGTTCGTCTAAAATATATAATGTTTTTCCTGTAGATCTTTTTGACAACTCAGAAGATAGTTTAACTCTTTGAGACTCTCCACCCGATAATGTAGTTGCTGCCTGTCCTAACCTAATATATCCTAACCCAACATCTAATAATGTTTTTAATTTTGTGTAAATACTTGGGACTTTTTGGAAAAATAATGCACCCTCTTCTACAGTCATGTTCAATACATCCGATATGTTCTTGCCCTTATAATCTATTTGTAATGTTTCTCTGTTATATCTTTTACCGTTACATTCATCGCAAGTGACATAAACATCGGGCAAAAATTGCATTGATATTTGGTTTACTCCAGCTCCCTGGCATTTTTCACACCTTCCACCTTTTACATTAAAACTAAATCTACCAGGTTTATAACCTCTGGCTTTTGCTTCTTTTGTTTGTGCAAAAATTTCTCTGATTGGTCCAAAAACTCCTGCATATGTTGCTGGGTTTGATCTTGGTGTTCGACCTATTGGGGATTGGTCAATATCGATAATTTTATCTATATGCTCAAGGCCTCTAATTTCTCCATATTCGCCTGGGCTATCTTTACTTTTGTATAAATACTTTGCAATTGCTTTATATAAAACATCGTTAATCATTGAAGACTTACCTGATCCTGAAACGCCTGTTACAGCAATCATTTTACCTAAAGGAATTTCTAAATCAATTCCTTTTAGATTATTATGTTTTATATTTGTAACTAAAATACTATTTTTATTTGGCTTAATTGTTTTAGAAATTTTTAAAGTATCCAGTTTTTTTATTTCTTTATATATCTCTTTTTTATCTATTTCTTTTGTTTTAGATAAATATT
>CAZRHM010000048.1:0-7112 GCA_964599845.1 uncultured Candidatus Saccharibacteria bacterium | reverse complement strand
GAACAGTTCTTTAAATTCTTTTGTATTAATTAACTCGTTATATTCTAAATCTCCAACTTTATCTCTTAGAATTTTATTAAAATCAGATTTAAAGAATTCTTTAAGACTGACTTGTGTACCTTTAAAGCCACGGGTTGTGATAGTTTCCCCTTTATTCACTCCCCCCAACCCCCTCTCAAGAGGGGGAGTAACTATCCCCTCCCTTGAGGGAGGGTTAGGGTGGGTGATTTCTTTTTCACAATACATATATATCGTCTCAAGTACGTCAGTTAATCTTGTGCTAACTTCATATTCAGTAAATCGCAGAAATTTATAGCCTAATGATGATATTTCCTCTTCCCTCTTCCTATCATATTCGTACTTTTTATCATCGTGGCTTGCTCCATCTATTTCAATAACTAATTTTGTTTCTGGTTGAAGAAAATCAACAATATATTTACTTATTACTCTTTGTCTCAAAAATCTTAAATCTAATATTTGTTTATTTCTCAATCTTGACCACAATAAACTTTCAGCTGGCGTTTGTTTTTTTCTATTTTTTCTTGCATAAATTTTTAAAGCTTTATTATAGTAATTATTGTTTGTATTCTTGATGTTTTCCTCACCTCTTTTTTGATCAGACATAAATCTAGTCAGATGAGAATTACCTTTCTCTCTATTCACTCCCCCCAACCCCCTCTCAAGAGGGGGGGTATACCCACCAAATTCATTCATTGCTCTAAAACATTCACTTATAAACCAAATTTGATATTTTTCAGGATAAACTGACCAACTTCCACCCAAAATTAATAGCTCTATTTTATCGGTAGGGTGTCCTATGTTTTTTAAAGCTTGTAACCTATTCCATGTTTGCAAATAAGGCGAAAACCTATTCATTAAGGCACGTTGCGCACCCGGCTCTGTTGCAATATAGCTTTTAGGCATGGATACATCGTTAGGGCAAAATACACATTTACCTGGACACATAAAAGGTTTACTCAGCACAGTTACCGTGGTAACGCCTGATTGTGTTCTCATTGGCTTTAGCTTAATTTTATCGATTAATAGCTCAAAAACATCGTCATCTTCTACTTTAATTAACTTTTGGTCTCGAACCATTTCTATGCCAAGTTTAAGTTGATCTCGGCTAAAAATATTAGATTTATCTTTAGGATATTTTTTTATAATTTTATCTATTTTCTTTTTAGATAGTGCTTTAAAACCTTTTGAGTAGGCTAAATTAAGCATATCTGACACTATACTTTTTAACTCTGTTTTGTATTTTACCGGATTAAATGCGTAAATTGATTTGGACATGCATAATTATACCTTACATTGGTATAATCAGCTATTTTGATTATATATACAATATGTTGACAATACCTGGTAACAGGGGGTATAATTGCGGATGGATGGACTATTAGACTATATTAGCCCTGAAATCAGGGAGGAAGTTTTTAGCAAAGATGGCATCAGTCATCAATACAAAATTGACACAGTTGCATATAGACAGATTGGAGACCCAAGAAATGCTGCTGTTCATCGCGATATTTTTTTGTTAAAAAATCCTGACTTGGGACTTCCCGGTGCAGCTTGCGTAATAAGGGCAAAAAACAATTCTGGTCTTTCTGTTGTTTTGAAAATGACTAATATAGATACTCCACCATTTATTGATAAAAATGATCATCAGTTAATAAATGCTGCAGAAAGACTTTTATTAGCTCAAAATGAACAAGATGCTACTGAAATAATTAATTGTATTGAAGAGGTATGTGGAGAAAAAATAAGTTTACCTTTAATAGACAAATTTACAACAGAAATTAATGGTGTAACCTATCTGGTTAATGTTTACCCCGAAGCTATGTGTCTTGACTCCGTAGAAATTGAGAATCTGTCGCAATATTTGCATATTATTAATAAGCTTTACACACTAATTCATTCTTTACATAATGCCCAATCTATTCAGATCCATATTAGAGATTTAAAACCCAGTAATTTATTCATTTTTGATGGTGATGTTGTAATTGGTGACTTAGAATATGCTGGTAACTTTGAGCATGTATGTGCATTAATAAGCAGTGGGGCTAATATAGCAGGAACGCCTCTATATATGCCCCTAGATATTCTTATTAATGACCCTAATATTAATAAGGATTTACTAATACATATGGATTTATATGCACTAGTAGTTACAGCCTTTGAACTAATGCTGTCTAAAGATATTAACAGGTCCGAAGTAATGTTTAAAGCAATATGTGAACAATCACTATTCAATAGGAATAAGGATGGGTTAGATATGCAATATCTGGTGAGCTTACCTGTCGATCATTTTGCACCGTTTTGCATGGATATTAATAAAATGGAATTACTTTTAGGGTATATAGCTGATTTGCTTAAACCACCGCTAATTCCTAATAGTCGTTTAAGAGCCAATGAAACCATGTATATAACACATAAAAAAGTAAATGATTTTATACAATTTTTATTTGGTATTTTCTGATGAGTAGTTTAATAAATATGGAAAACCCTTTAGATCCTGGAAGTAAATACTATAACTATATTGTAGAAAGAATTGATCGAGATCCTTTTTCACTAGATGAAGCAGGTAGATTCATAACTTCTAGAACAGTATTACATAATTTAATAAACAGGCCAGGATCAAAAAATCCATCTCGATTAGTAATAATGCAAAATTCTGAAAAAAGAATTGGTTCTGGTGCAGTAGCCATAATTAGAGTTTTAGATACTTATAGCAACAGAATTTGTGCTGCAAAATTTGCTTTAAATAATATTAAAGATCCTAATTCTGTAATTAGTCCAGCTAATTTACTACGTAGAGAAGCAGGTATATTATACCAATTGCAAAGCCCAAATATTGCTAAGTATATAGACTATATAGATAATGTTACACACTGTCCTCATGTTGAAATGTTAATTACACAACATGAATTTTGTACATTCGGGGAAATAAACTTCATTAATATATACCAGCTTCAACAATTCTTAACGAAAGCATACGAAGCTTTAAACTTTGCTCATAATTATGGTATTTATCACTTCGACATTAAAGCTAGCAATTATTTGTTTGGTAATGGCATTATACCTGTATTAGCTGATTGGGAAGCTGCATATAACCTAAATGAAAGAATAAACCCTCGTTTAGGAACCAACACACATATAGATCCAATGGCATTAGCTGTGGTCTCGCCTAGCCAAGAGCTTTGCATGGCTAGAGATACATATGCCTTTGCTTGTATGTTTTTATCTATGTGCTATGAAACAAAGAATCAGAATGAGCGAAAGAAAGCACTTATCCACCACCTAAACATACCTAAAGGCAAATTCACTAGGGGAGAATTTAACTTTAACCCAGCATCTTCACTTTTAATTCCACCTTTACAAAATACAACAAATCAATTACCTCTCAGATTGTTGAAGACAGTTGATGATGCAACTGTACCAGATATTAATAATAGGCGTATTAATGATTTGGCCACCTTATATAATGAGTTATATTCAACTTTAGATGAACTAAATAAGCAATTATGAGTGAAGTAACTGATCTAACTACTAGCATGATCTTTGAAGATTTGATAGACATTAACCAAATGTTGCTATTAGACAAGGAAAAAAGATTTTATGTTCCTCTATACATATTAAAACATATCGCTAATTCTGATGACGCAACAGTGATTAAAAGCGATCACTTAATTTTCCAAACAGAAAGGTCTTGGAACTATGGTTCAAGATTCGTAACATTTGGAGTAGATTTGCTTAAAAATCTTCCGATTGCAATAAAAGTAATCAAAGAAGTTGAACCTAATACAGGCTTAGATTTTAATCCAGCACAGTCATTAGATGAAGAGCTTAAAATTCTAGATATTATTGGTACACATCCAAATATTGTATCTACATTAGGTTGTTATGTTGTAGATGCAAGATTACTAGGATCAAAACATAATTTAATATTACAAATAATGGACTATGCTGGTTCATCCCTAAATACATTAGATTTTACCCAGATAGATGAACTAAAAAACTTCATTGAACAGATCATTTCTGCTTTACAGTATACAAATTCATTAGAGTGCTATTATTTAGATTCTAAGCCAGCCAATTTTTTATTTGACCCATTAAGCAATTTATATAAAATTGCAGATACTAATAGCTTCTACTATTTTTATGTTTCAACTAATATTCTTCGAAGTGCTTTATATTCGCCCCTGAGCTACTTAGTTATGAACCAAAGGAGTATAGAAGCTGAACAAGTCTACAACATGGGAATGTCAATTTTAGAATTATGCCATCACGTAAGTACAAGAGGTAAAGTTCTACGTCAATACTTAAACAGTAGTGGTAAAAGAGACAGTAATTCCTCTTTTAGAAATACAGTACCTGAACTAGCTCCTTTTCTTACAAATTTAGGTTATACACGATTTCCAAGAAAATTACTCAGAGTATTAGACAAAGCTACTCAACCTTATGAAACTAGAAGGCACAGTAGTTTAGAGGACTTGAAATATGCGCTTGTAGATGTTCTAAATAAACTTTAATCACCTTCTACCAACCTAACACCGTTTACAGCGGCGAATTCTTTTTGGGCAGTTGTAAAATTGGCGGAATATTCTGCTAGTTTAATGTTCGATTCTTCAAAAATCTCAGTATGTTTTTGTTTTATTTCAATATTATTGAGACCTTCAGTATATTTCAAATTCATAATTTCTCCTCTATATTCGTTTTGCAAAATAGACAAATACAGGTTCAGTAAATTTAGCGCGGATTTTTTAAATTCTTCTGCATTTTCTAAGTCAGAATTACTATTTTCTACATCTGTTATTAGACTTTGTAAGAATCTTTCTGATTCATCTAAAACTTCTTTAGCTTGTTTTTCTGAGCTAGATGTTGAAAATTTTGTATCCATTATCGCAATCTCGTTATTTGCTTTTATTTGTGTATCTACTAAAAAATCGTTATATTCAGCTGCTTTGTTTGCGTGTGTATTCTGAATTCTAAGTTGGATGCTAATTATTATTCCTGAAATTACAACTAAAGCTATAAATATGTAGATTATATATATAAATTTTATGCCTTTTTTTGCTTTGGCCATAAATGATTTTACAACAAATGTCTGATATTTGGAATTGATCTGCTGGTTGGGTACTTTATGAGAGGTATAGTAATGTCATGCCGGACTACGATCCGGCATCTCTAGTCCAAAGTTGCGAGTTTTCTGCTTTCGCAGGAGTGATACATGCCTAAATATGTATTTTGCATAAAACTCTTGCATTGCTAACACTAATCTCTAGTGTGGAGATTCGAAACAAATTCTTTAAACTTTGCAACGTTTTAATGTTTAACATTCAACTTTTAGCTCTCTCTTTATGTTTTTTTACCCATGACTTCCACTTTTGGTTCTAAGAACTTACTACTTATTACTTACAACTTAGAACTTATTTCTTCCCCACTTTGCATATTCTTAATTTTATACTCTCCCCTACTCTTTTCTTCACTGCCCATAATTACAACAAAATCAAATTTTCGTTTGTTTGCATACTCCAATGCTTTACCTAGTTTAGAAAGCTCTAACCCTATCTCTACAACTGCACCTTCTTTTCTGAGTTTTTTTGCAATTGATTGTACGTCCAAGTATAACTCTTCTGATAGCACTGGAATAAAATAAGATTTTGTTTTTGTACCAAGATTTTTTAATATTTGTTCTTCTAATCCCCAAGATTTTAAAAATAGCCGAATTGTTTCGTCACCAGGAGCAGCCCCAACTGCCGGAAAGCTACTTCCACCAAATAATTCAGCAAGTCCGTTGTACCTTCCACCGCCAAATAGAGATCTTGCATTATTTGGATTTGTATCGAATACTTCAAAAACCATTCCATCATAGTAGTCAAAACCTCTAGAAAGACCTGGTTTCCATTTTACATAATCGCTGTAACCAAGTTCTTTTAGCAAGTCAAGAAGTTTTTCAATTTCATTTGCTTCTTTTCTTTCTGATTGATATTTTTTTATCTCTTCAAGATTCCTGCCTGCCATAAAGTCCGAAAGTAAGCCATAATCCTTGCAGTTTGCACCAGCATTTTCTAAATCTTCAATTGTTTTTTGTAGAGGAACTTTTTCAAACTTATCTAAAATTCTTACTGCTTTATTAATTTGCTCACCAATTCCTAAATATGATTTAATAAATTGTTTTAAAAAATTACGGTTATTAATGAATATTTTGAACTGTCCCTTTTTTGCACCTAAACCAAGCATTATTTCTATTGCAATTTGAATAATTTCTGTATCTGCTTCTAATGAGTTTGCACCAAAAATATCATAATTTAATTGCCAAAACTCTCTATTTCGGCCTCTTTGTGGCTTTTCGTTTCTAAAAAAATTAGCAATAGAAAAAAACTTTAATGGCTTTGGAGATTCATTGTAAATTTTACTAACCATTCGTGTTACTGACGGAGTCATTTCTGGTCTAATTGCAAGTTCCCGCCCAGCTTTATCATTAAAAAACATTAGCTCTTTACCTCCAACATCCTCACCTGATTTTGCTCTATAAATTTCAGCAGATTCTACTATTGGTGTTAAGTATTCCTGATATCCAAAGCTAATACAAACTTTTCTCCAGGTATCGAAAATGTATTTTCTAATTTTAAATTCTTCGGGCAACCAGTCAGAAGTACCCTTGGGTGGTTGATTTGATAGTTTCATAATATGTTATTTATACTTAGATTATATTATATAAAGATTTTTATTTGTGAAATTACGTGTAAGTTTAATCCTGTAAAACAGGATGAAAGTGTGTATGTGTGAATAACTTATTTTTATTCATACTTTATTATAGCATCGTTTAGATTTGTTTATATAATAGTTAGCTTAAACATATCTATAAGCGAATTATTTAGCTTATTCATAAATGATGATGTCAGATACCTTATAGTTCCAATAATCTCACTTTTTGAAAAGGTGAAAATTTTTATGAATACGTATTACAGAAATCATTAAAAGTTTGGTTTTATTAAAAATCGTTATAATTTGTGTTTAATACTATATCAGTACTTAAAAGACTTTCTGGGCTTTTGGTAGTAATATAGGCCAGTTTTACTTAATCAAAAGCTCCTTTAGGTAGAGTT
>CAZRHM010000047.1:0-7256 GCA_964599845.1 uncultured Candidatus Saccharibacteria bacterium | reverse complement strand
AAAACAATAGGTTTGTTTTTTCCTTTATACATTTTTGCTATCGACCATAAAGTTGTTAGTACAGCAAAATCGTATAGGCCAGAAGCATCGAACATTACAAACATCCTTGCTTCTTTTGCTATATGTCTTAATCTTTCTAAAAAGTTTGAGTAAATAATTGCTGAACTACCTGTATTCAAATCGCTGTCCTCTTTATATCCCCTAGCATAAAACGGTTTTAGAAAGATTCCTGTAACTTTACCTTTTGAATTTTTGGTAGATTCGATTATCGATTTACCATAACCTTTTTTTGTGTCTACCAGTACTTCTATATTTTTACTTAATAATTCCTTTGCTACTTTTGTTACTGCATCAGTCATAGTCTTATCGATCATTCCATTGCCTAATCCTAATAATGCTATTTTTTTATATACATTCTTTACTGATTTTTTAGTTTTTTTTTGTTCGTTTGGATTATTACTATCATGTGGTTGAGTACCTGATGCACTTAAATTGGCATTAGTATTCGAAACATCACTCACAGATGTATCTATATTAGAATTTACTGAACTTGAAGCAGAGTTATCACCTAAAAGTGATGTTGTATCATCCATTGGTGCACCAGATGTTGCAGCTACAGAACCAATACTTCCTGTAGAAAAGTTAACCGAATTCAAAAAGTCAGTATTAAAACCAGTTTGCATTTGATCATTTGTTTGTGTTGTTCCAGTGTTTGTATTAGTTTCATCAGTAAGGCCAGTTGTAGATTGACTTGAATCTAAAGCTGCTGTTGAACTTGGGGTTACAGAGTTTGCATCAGTATTATCACTTGTAGTGGCTGCAGTATTACCCAAGCTAGCATTTACAGAGTTTTGTTGAGTGTTATCAAAATCTGCAGCTGGGTTGGCAGAAACTGTTTGATTTTCTGTAATCTGCACTGCTGGGTCGCTAGCTGACGTACTGGAACCTTCGCTAACATCAGCTCCTTCATTGCCAGCTGAAAAAGATTGGTTTTTAGTATCTAAACCAGCAGTTGACTCTGAACTATTAAAATTACTTGTGTCTGTTTGCAGTGAAGCAGACGGTTGCAACTGAGTTGGATTTGGAAAGTTAGTATTGTAAATATCTGACAAGTTTCCTGCTCCAAAAAGAGTATCATTTTTTTGGTCTTGTTCAGTGGGAGTTACATTACTTTGAGTGCTTTGTAAATCACTTGTTGTTGTATTTGTACTTGTTGATGTTGTCCTTGGTGCTGTTAAATCTGAATTTAAATCCGCTGTTTGAGCCTGAGCAGTACCGTTACCATTACCTGTATCTTGACTTTCGTATTCGTTCATCATTGAATTCGGGTCTGTTGTTTGTGTAGGGTCCACTGATGTTTTAAATTGTGGAATTACAGCTGGGTCACTTGGGTTTACACTTGCTGGTGTAGTTGAAAAGTTTGTACTCTCATCGGATGTTGTAGTTGTAGTTTGTGGGTCTGCAATTTGAGAAGTCTGTGTATCATCTACTACGGTAGATGTGTCAGCTGTTCCACTTGCAGATGAAAAATATGGGTTAGAACTAATACCTCCAACCTGTGTTAATCCATCAGTATCGTTTGAAGTTGAGTTTACTGGATTCGTTGTCGATGAGTCTGTTTGTAAATTTGCACCAAAATCATTTGTGTTAATAGCTGGTTGCGAAACTTGATTATTCGGATCAGTACCTGGTAGTGCTGTATTGGTCGGCGCAGGGACACCAGAATTTGGATCCATTGTATTTTGTGGGGGATTATAATAAGGCATTGCCGCTTGCATAGCACTTGGATCTGGTTGCTGTGGATCAGGTGCAGAAGCAGATTGTTGTTGATTTGAATTATCTGATGAATCTTGACCTGTTCCTTTTTTTATAAAATCTAATAATCCCATGATTTAATATAATAAGAATTAAACTTTTTGTATATTAAACAGAATACAGCAAGATAAAATTGATCTCAAGAAATTAGGAACAAAGTCTAGCTTTTAAAAATTCTATAAACAAATTCTTTAATCACTTTATAGTAGTTTTTGAATTCTTCTAAATCTATAAACTCGTTATCGGTATGGTCTCCTCCAGACATAGGATTAAACATTATTACAGGAATATTATACTTAGTAAAAAATCTTGCATCAGAAGATCCATGATCATTTACCTCTTTATAATCGATATTTTGTTCGGCAAGTACCATCTTAAATAATTTTACGGAGGAATTATCTTTATCTAATTTATATGAATCGCCATCTATGTAGCATTGAGCCTTTAAATTATATTTTTCTGAAAGTGTATTAATTAGAGATTGAATCATGAACTTATTATTCTGATCAATTGCACGTATATCAAAGCTAGCTTCTGCATAATCTGCAACTACATTTGTTGCAGCTCCCCCATTTAATTTTCCTAAATTAATTGTATTATTCCAGTTTTCAACATTATTACCATTAAATAATGTTGTGGAACTCAAATCATTATAGAATTTAATAATAGTATCAATCGCATTGCTCCCAAGCCAAGGTTTTGATCCATGGCTAGCACGGCCAATGGATATAACTTTATAAAACATTACGGCTTTAGCACAGTCTGTTAGTGAGTGATTATTACCACCATCTGGCAAAAAGCAAACATCACATTTCAATTTAGCTTCGTTTAGCAAATAATCTATTCCATCAAAACCACCTACCTCTTCATCTGGTGTTAGCCAAACGTTAAAATCTAAATCATCATTAGCTAAATCATTTAATAATTCCAAATACATTGAAACCGCAAATTTCATGTCTGATGCACCCCGCGCGTATAACTTATTATCTTTTATAACTGGTTCAAATAAAGAATCTGCTGCTGGAACTACGTCCACATGTGAAGTTAGCACTAGCTTTGAGAATTTATAATCATTTTTGTAAATTACTAGTGATTTATTACCGTTACTTTCAAAATATTTATGTTTGTATATTTTATCCAAATTAGAAAGAAAGTAGTCGTAAAGATTTTGAATCTCTTGTTCTTTGTGTGCAAAACCTTCGTATGTTTTGAATTTTAAGATGTTGTTTAAGTGTTTCATTTTGCGATCACTACACTAACAATGCATTGCATACACTTACAATATCATGTTGAAATTGGTCAATATTTCTTTTTAACACTGCATAAAGCGGGCCGTGATAACCGATAGAAGAAATACACAAATTTAGTGCTTTTGTATGACCATTATTTTGAAAGTTATCAGGTTCTAGACCAGGTAGTGTATTACTTGATATAAATGCTTTAAAAATAGGGACGTTATCTAATTTATTTCTAATATCTTCATGGATGATATGATTTCCACCTCTATACACAACCATTGATCCTTCACCAAATTTAGGTAATACGTCTTCACTATCAAACAGTTGATGAACTGGGCAATAATCTAATATTACAGCATAAGGAATATGATATTTAAAAGCTATACTATTGGCAGAGTGATCTTGCATTTCTTCATCTGTATGGAACACCACTAATTTATCATTGAAAAAATCTGGTTTTATCAGCATTAAGTTTAAAAGTGAAAATACAGATACTTTATTATCTAATCCGGCTGCAAAAATAGCTCCATTTTGCTCATAATATTCTCTCCTAAAAGATCCTACCTGACCAATCCTTATTCCCATCTCTGATACTTCTTGACTATTTGTTGCACCAACACTTAAGAATATATCTGAAAATTTAGAGATATTTTCGCTTTTTAGTATAGCTTTATGGAATATAGCTCCATTTATTTTTTTTCCATTTACGTTCACATACACTGCTGAGTGATCAAGTCTGTTAGGAAATACCCAGCCAACGGGCAGAATATTCATAGTCCCATCCTCATTGATTTTAGTTATTTGGAAGCCAACTTCATCAATATGTGCGGCTATTATAACTTGGGCATTTTTTGCTTTTCCTATAACTATAGAGCCATATCCATCCTCTTCAAAGGTAAAATTAAGAAGGGATAATTGTCTTTTAATTGCATCTTTAATAATGGTAGTATCACCTGTCACTGAATGTGTATCACACAGTTCCTTTAATAATTTAAAGCTTTTCATATTCTATAATAATAAATAAATTTTATGATTCAATATACTTTCGAGCATCTGCATAAAGGTGTGAATAGTATATTAGATTTCTCAGATATTGTAATAACTGCTGATATTGCGATTCTATGTCAAGTTTAACCTTTGCTAAATTTACCTGACTATTACCAATACTAGTTTGTAATGATTGCTCCTGTTGTAAGTACTCATACACATCTTGAGCTTCAGCTTGTGCTTGCATGTCTAAAGCTAAAATTTCTGGATACTCTATCACTTCATTTTTAATAGATTTAAAAATATTTAAAAGTTCACCTGAGGTATTCTCTTCCATATCTTTTCTTGCCCCTGCTTCAATCCTAGATATATATGCAAATACATCAGTATTACTCATACTATCAACTGACTCTTTTTCAAGAACTGTAGTTCTATTTCTACGTCCCTCTTCTATTAGTTTCCTTAGAGCTTCTATTTGCTCAAAATTTAGAGTTACACTTGTTATCTTGCCTTTTGAAGATTTAATTGAAGGTACTATCTGTATAAGTCCACTCTCTTTAAGTCCAAGTGATTCAATAATGAACTTTTTCGTGTTGTTTGCGAACCCATTATTAAAATCAATAGAAGGGTATGCACTCATTAATTTGGTTCTCAGATTATTTTTAACGATTTCATAATCATCATTTAGGCTAGCAATGTAGCTTTCTACCTCATCTAAATTTCCATTAAGAAAAAAATAACCTATTGCAATCTCATTAAGTTCAGCAGTTGTGAATTTGGTTTTGTTTTCCAACTTATTAATAGCTATCCGTACTTCTCCTTGAATTTCTTGTCCAATTGAGACAAAGAGCTTTTGCATAACAGCGTTATAATCATCAACATTTAACTGCTGACCCACAGTTGAACCATCGTCTACAATTACTATTTCTGAACTTTTTTCAACTGCATCTACAACCCTTAATAATCTGTTCGTTGCACCATTTTTAAAGACTTTTGAAAGATCTTTGTATTTAAAAAACTCTTGTGCTACTGGATATTCTATTAATTTTTCAAGCATCATTCTTCTCATTATAATATGCTTTGCATCTACGATAGCTATATAATTTCTTAATTCGTTGTTACGTAAATTATCAATTCTTTCAAATAATGTATGAATATCTAATTCAAATTTCCCCTGTTCTTGCAAGTTCCTAATAAGCGATGTAACCATATTTCCTAAATCACTTTCACTTCCCAGTGTATTTTCTATTACTTGTTGAAATTCAGTTAATGTCTCCAGACCTATCAGTTGACTATTAGATTCTACAAATGTAATTAATTCGTCAATGTTTTCAGTATCCCTTATGAACTCATAGCTATCCTTCCCTTCTTCAAGAATATAAATTACATCATTATCCATGTCTACTATTCTTGCTCCCAAATTACTTATTAATAATGAAGCATTTCTATTTTCAAGACCAGGACCATTTAAAGTCATTGCTATTCTTAACAAGCTATAGATATCCTCACCGTTATCGGCTAAATTTAAGAGATAATGCAAGGCCAATGTTGAAGGAATAGCCATTCCTAAACTAGCATCAGGGTGATTTTTGTCTTTATACTGAGGGATAATATTGTGATGAGCAACCCAAAAGCGAGTATGTGGGGCGTATGGATATAAGTTATTCTTTCCAATTTTAGCATCATCCACACATCTTATGTGAGGTCCATTTTTTTCATAGTTATCAAAAAAGATACCACCTGCAAGGTTTTCAAACATCCTATTCATTAGTCTGTAGTAGAGTTTTCCTGAGTTTCCACCGTAAACCCACTCTGAAAGTGGCATATTATTTACTACTCTTGCAATTACTGAGAAAGGCCCCTCATTACCATTAGTAGTTCCATCTGCGTATATAAACACCTCTTCCCTTGTGACTGGACAAGCTGCACCTAAGACTTTACCGCCTTGCTCAGGCCCTCTAATCAAGTCTTTCGATGCATCCTCAATAGTAAAATTTGATTTTACTCCTGTAATTTTACACATATCGCTCCACTTCGCTGGGATTATTAACGGCATATCATTAATTCCGTATGTTTGTTGTGCAGCGATTAATATTAGAACTCCTTGTACAATTGTTTTGTAATCAGCAATACTTGCATCAGGAAACAACTCAGGATTATTATGGATATATTCTGCTGCATTAATATGTATATTTGCAACTACAGGATGTAGTTGCAACAAGTCCATTGCAGCTCTAACTTTTTCTGGATTAGGAGAATGAATATTTATAGCGCTAACATCCATCTGATTGCCTACCTCATCGCTTGCTTTGTAAAGCTTTTCGAACTCTCTTTCAACAACAATCTTTTGATTGTCAGGAACGTATTCTAAAACATTCTGTACATACTTTGAATTAGGATGATATATATTGTCATGACCAGTTTTAGGGCAGTATAATAAAGACATAGCTAGATTTACTCTATCTTCGGCCTCTTCAGGGCTTATACCTAGTTCTACAAGATTACCTTCGTAGAAAAACGATTCTGCATCTACTGTTCCTTTAAAAGGATGGCCTTGATCTTCTACAAAGTAAACACCAACAGCTCCAAATTCTTCTTTTTGAAGTGATTCATCTAGATAATGAGTTGCAGCAATGACGTTAAATAGTTCCTTTGGGTTTTCTTCTGTACCAGAAGTTCCATATAGCATAAGACCTGTTTTATTTACATCAACTTGAGAAAGTCTTTGCTCAAGTGTTGGATTACCATATAATTCAGTAAAAATTACAAAGGCAGCTTTAGTTGTACCAAGTTCCATTAAATCAGCGAGTACTCTCTTGTTGTCTAAATCTTCATTATTAAGATTTTGAGCAATTTGTTCAGTTCCTGAACCATCAGGACCTATGATATATGAGTTCATTATTGGCAAGTTATCTATAATAACATCATTACCTTTTAGCTTGCCTGATGTTTCAGCTTCGTAAAGAACTCTTTGTGCTAGCCTTTCGCCATCTGTTTCCAATGTTGGACTAACTTCGCCTAATTCAAATTGTGGAGCCATAATTAATAATTAATAACTAAAAAACCTCCCTTTTGGGAGGTTTATATTTATATAAAATCTTACTTAGATCTTCAAAACCTCCCTATTATTAGGCCATACAATAATGAGCACCATAATTGAGTGAAATAGGTTTGAAGTTGTTCTAAATAAATTTGTATTCATTACGAATATTTTGT
>CAZRHM010000046.1:3501-7549 GCA_964599845.1 uncultured Candidatus Saccharibacteria bacterium | reverse complement strand
AGGACTCCAAGCTCAAATATTTTTAGTTAAAAGGAAAGACGTTAACGATTTAGAAAAAGCGATTTTTAATATAAGTAATGACCCCTTATACATGCTCGAAGCGATGGATAGTGCTTTAAATTTAACAGGAGGTGGTGAAGATGAAAATTTTTCAAATCAGACCTCAGAACATGCCGAATTAATAAAAGAACTTAAAGAACATGTGTTAGAAAAGAAAAGAAATTTCGGAAATTACGACACCTTAATTATATACTTTCAAAGCGATAATCTAAAACCTCTAGTTTTTAATGATAGTGATAGCTATTTAATTGAAGAAATGCATAAAACTATAATGTTGTTATTAACCAGTTTAAGCGAAGAAATTAGAGAATTACACGATGTTGTAGCTGTGGTTACAAAAAAACTGGATTTAAATGTTTTGCACAATTCTTTAAATTTACCATGGTTTGACCTTATGGAAGTTATACTTTACTATAAAGGAAAAGTTTCAGAGGCTTAAATTAAATCACATTCTTCAGGAAATTCTAAGTTTCTAATTCGTGTTATTACTTCTACGATTAAATCTTTAAGCTCTTCTACACTTTTATTATCCACTGGTATTGTAACTCTTCTAAATTTTTTAGTAGTTTTATTTCGCTTTAAGTAATCAATTTCTGCACAAACTATATTGTATTTTGGCTTATTAAAGTCTCTATTGGGTCTAAATTGAGAATCTAAATCTCCTAATAGTTTGTAGAACATTATCTGCCTATATTCATTTCCATTCTTGTCTGTAATTGGTTTTGTGAGCGAGCCTACTGTTTTATCTGTACCTGTTTTGTAATCAATAACTTTAACATCGAATTCACTTTCAGAATCATTTATTTGTTCTAATTTATCTATTCGGCCAGATAACGGTATTGGTTCGATTCCTTCTTTTTCGAGGTATACATTATGAAAATGAAAGTTATATTCGACTTCTAATGCCTTAGTGTAAAGACCTTTGGCTAAGTATTCCTCGTAATATTCACTTAATATTCTTTTTCCTTCTTCTGACGTAATTTCATATTCCTCATCTCCAAAAAATTCTTTATATAACTTTTCGGAATAATTTTTTACTAAAAAATCTTTGCTTGGTATTAAGTTCTCAATATAAGATCTATTAAAAACTTCCATTGCGTAATGTATTGCAGTACCCATTGCGGCATTTTTATTTTTAGGTTGTGGAACTCTAATTAAACGGTTTAGCTTGAATTGTTCAGGTGATTTTAAATACTCGTTTAAAGAGCTAGCACTTAACTTAAATGACTTTATTTGTTCAGATAAAAATTCTCGTTCTTCAGAAGAATAGTTTGCTGGCTTAATTCGTTTTAAACTGAATACTAAATCAGTATCGGTTACCTCAAAATCTTCATTTTTAATTGACTTATTTACAACTAGATCTTTACTTATTTCTGTTATAAATTGTGAATGCGTTGCAGACTGCTTATTTCCATTGTTTTCATATTCATTAGCATATGTCATGTATATTTTTTTTCGAGCTCTGGTGAGTGCAACAAAGAATAAGCGTCTTTCATCTTCCAGTCGCAATCCTTTTTCATTTTCTTTATCGAAGTTTTCGTTAAAGATTTCTGGAGGTAATATTTTATTACTAGAACGTGTGTTTCCCCAGTTTGAACTTGTAAACTTGGTAATAAAAACGTAGTCAAACTCTAATCCTTTACTACTATGCGCAGTCAGTAAGTTAACAGCATCTTTAGGGTTCGAAATTTTACTTAAGCTAACTTTGAATCTATTTTCTTTAATTAAATCTATATCTCTTAACAAAGTTGCCAATGTTAAATCATTTCGCAATAAATTTTGTGATTTAACAAACTGAAAAAATGAGTTTAGTGCAATTAAGTCTTCAAATTTTTGCTCTTTAGTTGTTTTTTCGTAATAATTCAAAATTTCGGATTCACTTAACACATATTCAACAAAGTTATCTAGTCTCATTGTGTGACTTTTTTGATGCCATTCAAAGAGCTCTTTAGCAAAGTTTTTAATAGGAGCGGATAATTTATTTGATGCTGAATCTTCTTTAATAAAAGTTAGTTGCCCACTACCTGATTTAATATGTGTAGAATCGTTTATGGTGTCTAAAAGCAATTCAATAATTGGTGTTTTATTTGAGTATGCAAGTTTACAAAGTTTGTAAACACTTACAGGATCGATACTTAAATATTCTGACATCAAAACTTTATAAATAAATTCATCTTGATTTTTATTGTATAAAACAATCGCATTTAATAAATCTAAAAATTTTTTTACTGAATCTGTTTCAAAAATATCTTTTGAATTATCTATGTATGTTGGAATAGAAAATTTGTTTAGTGTTTGATTTATATCTTCTGAGTGATTGTTTTTTCTATACAAAACTGCAATATCGGAAAAATTCACACCTTTGGAACTTAAGTTTAAAATTTCTTTTGCAATAGATATATTTTCCTCTTCGGAGTTGTTAAACTCCCAAATTTCTGCTTTTTGATTTTGACTTATATTAACTTCAATTCCAGCTTTAAGTTCTTTATTTAAGCTTTCAATTTCGTTAACTAATCGAGCTGAATTATTCTTTATAACAGAATCTGCAATATCTAAAATCAGTTGTGTGGATCTATAGTTTATAGGTGTTGGTATAGTAACTGCATCGGAAAAGTTTTTTGAAAAAAATAAGATATTGCCTAAGTTAGCACCTTGAAATCTATATATTGCCTGATCATCATCGCCCACAACAAAAATATTTGGTGAGTTATCTCCAGTCCCATCATTTTTAGTTAGTTGGTTTAAAATTTCGTTTTGTGCACCGTTTGTGTCTTGATATTCATCTACAAGAATATATAAATATCTTTCTTGAAAATGACCTAGTAAGGAATCATCTTCTTTAAGTTTATTAATTACAAAAATGATCATATCTTCGTAGTCATAGTATCCTTCGGCTTGTAAAACCATTTGATATTCGTTGTATATATGTGCAAGCTCATCAACTGCCATAAATTTATTCATTTTTTGTTGCCATGCTTGTGTTGGTTTGTCAGCACGCATTTTAATATTTGCTTCGTGATCTTCTTTTAATCGTTTATTTATTTGTAATAATTGTTCGGGAGAAACTGCTTCTTTTTTTAATTCTTGAATTGCTGTAATTATGTCACGTACTTTTAAATATTTGTTTGAAAATGGTTTTAAATCTTTTAAATTATCTGAATTATCTATAATTTCGCGAATTATTTTTAACCTGTTTAAATCATCTAATTGTTTTAACTCTTTGGAAAAAGCAAACTTTTCGGGAAAAGTTTGTATTACATCGTTAGCAAACCCATGAAATGTATTGATATTTACCTTGTAAGCGTCGGAACCAATAAATTTAATTAACCTTTGTCGCATTGCTTTGGCACCAGCTTCAGTGAATGTTAAGCATAAAATACTATCGGCAGTTGTATCTGTTTGTTTTAATATATTAGCTATTCTTAATGCAAGAATTTGAGTTTTACCAGTTCCTGGACCTGCAACAACCATAACAGGACCTTGTAAAGTTTCTACAGCCTGTTTTTGGTATTTATTTAATTTCTGTAATTCTTCCTCTAGATTATTCATTTTGGTAATAGTTTAACAAAGAAACTATGCATAATCATCTGCAATAAATATGCAAATAGTATGGATAATTTATTCTAATTAATAGTAAGGGCTATGTTACCTGTTTTGGCAAGCTTTTTATTCTAAAAAAGGAATAATGTTAGGTATGTATTTTCTTGCTATTTTATAACCTTCAATTCCACCATTAAGGAAAGCGCTTTCACAAACTTTAGAAGCTAAATATCCATCGGGAGCATTTATTTGTTCTATTATCTCTTCCTCAATTATTTTATATGTATTAGAATCGAGCGGTATATTAGCTGTAGGATCTAAAGTGGCTAAAATCTCAAGCCGTGAAGGTTTGGATGGTGGAGTTCTATATAAAATTGCAGCTAAATTTTCAGGATGATCAAAAATGTTTATTAAATCTTTGATCATATCCATTATATAATCCAGGTTA
>CAZRHM010000046.1:0-3491 GCA_964599845.1 uncultured Candidatus Saccharibacteria bacterium | reverse complement strand
AATTTCTTCAAATCTATATCTAAGTAATTCAAGGGATAATGATAGTGGCTCAAACAAAACTTTGTAAGCGAGGGTGTTTTTAAGGTCGCTTGAATTTTCTGCTACTTCTATAATTGGATCTGTAATACCCATATTACATTTTAGCAAATATAATTTAAAATGTGCAAACTTTGTTTTTTTGTATTAAAATCGTATATCTTAATATATATAAGTGAAAACTGAAGCAATATATTTAACAGATCCATACAAAAAGGAATTAGCAGCTACAATAACATCTGTATCTAAAATAGGTGAAAATACATATATAGTTAATTTAGACAAAACAATTTTTTACCCTATGGGTGGTGGTCAACCTACTGACCAAGGAACAATCGTTTTCGATAATAATGAAGCAGTTGTATACCAAGTTTTGTTACAACATGGCAGTATTAATCATTACATCAAAACAAATATAGAACCTAAAGTAAACCAAACTGTAAGTATAAGGTTGGACTGGGACAGAAGGCTAAAAAATATGAAGGTACACACCGCTGGCCACATAGTTGATTTTGCATTATATAAATTAGGCCTCACTCCCGAAAAACTAAAACCATTAAAAGCTGATCATGGAAAAAAACCTTACATACAATACGAAGGAAAAATAGCACAAGATATAAAGCAAGAACTCCAAAATCAGATAGATTATTTAATAAAATCCAATAAAAGATTTGTTTGGAATTTTGTTGAATATGAAGAATTAAAAAACAATGCAATTTACATACAACCAAACTTACCTGAGAATAAACCTTTACGCCAATTAACTCTTGAAGGTGTTGGAAGTGTTGCAGATGGTGGAACTATATTATCTAGCACTGGTGAGATTGATGAAATTATAATTATAGAAATAACTACAAATAATGGAATAACCGAAATACATTATAAAATAAGCGACAAAAATAATAGTAAAAAGAAACAAACATCGCAAAGCACAGATTTATCTCACTTTTCAGAACTAGTAGAGACAATAAAAACAGAAATTGCTAAATCAAACTCAGAAGTTGAATTAACTGAGCTATGGAGAAAATACTTAGGTAAAAATGGACAAATAAAATCTTTACTTAAAGAAATCCCTAAAATTGAACCAGAAAAAAGAAAAGAATATGGGCAAGGAGTAAATGCATTATCTAACTTTGTAAATGAGTTAATAAATAATGCCAAAAAAGTATTGACAAAGAAAAAAGAAGCTGAATATTTGAAAACACGAAAAGTCGAGTTAAATTTAAAAAAAGCAAAAATTGGACACAAACACCCACTAACTCAAACAGAGGAAGAACTTAATAAGATTTTTGAAAGATTAGGCTACAGTATTTACGATGGTCCAGAATTAGAAACAGCAGAATATAATTTTATTAGATGTAACGTTCCTGCAGATCATCCAGCAATGGATTTACAAGACAGTATTTATATTGAAGAACCTAATGTTTTACTTAGAACTCAGACTTCTTCCATGGAAGCAAGAGCTTTAGAAACACTAAAACCTCCATTTAAAATAGTTATGCCAGGGAGAGTTTATAGAAACGAAAAAGTTAATAAAAGTAATCACTTTACATTTCACCAGTACCAACTGGTTTGTGTCCAAGAAAAAGTAAGCATGGTTGAATTAATATCTACAATAGAACATTTATTTAAAACATATTTAGGCGAAGATATTGTTACAAGGTATAGAAGCAAGTATTATCCCGAAGTAGAACCCGGAATAGGACCCGACATTCAATGTACCTTCTGTAGCGGTAAAGGCTGTGTTGTTTGTAAGCATAGAGGTTGGATAGAAATGGCAGGAGCAGGAATAATTCATCCAAATATGTTGAGAATGGCAGGATTAGATCCAAACAAATGGCAAGGTTATGCTTTTGGATTAGGTTTAGATAGATGGGCCATGGTTAAACATGATATTGGAGATATAAGAGCTCTTCTAGGAGGTAATTTGGCATACAAACCTCAAAATTAAAACTATTCTCTTAAACTTGACTATATTATTGTTTGTTGATATTTTATGGCGTTTAATATGTTCAAATGCTTGACTGGCTATTTAATAGTATCAATATAAACTATCATAAAGACTATAAAAGGTATGTAGATATTCTAAATCTTGACCCTCGTATTAATAATACCGATATTAGAATAACTGTAGGTATGTATTTTATTAATGATCATATAGGTTATATAATACATAATATGGAAGATACAAAATTTATCGAAATGTTTATAGACTATGTAAATTCAAACAATCCTCAAAGTTATTTGTTATGTCAAGAAACATACATATATTTAAAAGGGTATGGATTTAATGCAGCAATAAAATATTTAAATAAAAGCGTTAACAAATATATGGTTGAGTATAATGCAGCAAGAAGAGATAAACTTGAAATGAATGACGAGATAAACTGAAATGTATTTCACACAATATATCTTTCAAGCATTTTTACAATCTCACCACTCTTAAATTTGCTTATTCTTTCGTTTTTGACAATAACGCAGTAATAAGCATTTTGTGCATTGTTTTGTTCAATTAAAACTGCAAAAGAAGCACGGAATTTTCGCTTAATTTTGTTTCGAACAACTGCTCTTTTATTAACCTTTTTCGGAACAATTACTACAAACTGAGGATTTATAAGCTTTTTAGATTTTAAAATTTTTAATGTAAATAGGTCGTGATAAAATCCTTTACCTTCTCTAACAATTTTACCTATTAAATTTTTATTTACTCTATATTTTTTATGTAACACTTTATAAATTTTTATATACTATTATAGATTACATGCGTTCAAAAGTATAAATTTAATTACAAATTAAACTATATCTGTTAAAATTTATATTGAGAACATTTGGTTCAATTGAAATTGATATTACGTTAATTCTTCTTGTTAGCAAATATAAAAGAAGCCTCAACATACCTAATCACCAATTTTAATTGAATCAAAATATTATATTTTTTACTTAACTTTAATGATAAAGTTAGAATTTCACGGTGCAGCAAAAACTGTTACCGGATCAAATTATTTAGTTAAAACAGACCATGCTACTTTTATTGTAGATTGTGGTATGTTTCAGGGTGTAGATGTTGAATCTAGAAATTTAGAAGATTATCCATACGATGCATCTAAAGTAGATTTTGTTTTACTAACACATGCGCATATTGACCATAGCGGTATGCTTCCAAAACTCTATAAAGAAGGTTTTAGAGGCAAAATTTATGCTACTCACCATACAATTCAAATTAGTGAGTTATTGCTTCAGGATTCTGCAAAAATTCAGGAGAATAATTACACAAGAGGAGTATTTTTTGGTAAATATACCAGACAAGTTGCTTTAGCCTACAATACAGAACAAGCTATCGAAACAATTAACCTGTTTAGTGCGGTAAACTTTGATGAAGAATTCGAACCTGTTTCGGGTATAAAAGTAAAATACATAAGAGCAGGCCACATTTTAGGTGCTGCTAGTGTTATCGC
>CAZRHM010000045.1:0-7550 GCA_964599845.1 uncultured Candidatus Saccharibacteria bacterium | reverse complement strand
TAAACAAGTATCTAAAAGAGAGTATAAAATCAAAGAAAATACAGTTGTAATAAACCCAGATGGAAGTGTTTTATATACAACTAGTGGATATAATCCATCTGCAGAAGAGTTATCTGCCATAAGTGACCAATTAAATATAGAAGAAGATAAAATAATTGTATTTATAGATGAGTTTTTACATTCTCCAAGATCAAATGCAAATGTAAATGAACTTAATCCAAGTGAAAACTATAATCCTTCTGAATCAGAATTAAGTGGAGGAAACTCTGAAGATAAAGATGAGCTAGGTTCATAATGCAGGGTGCAACAGCCAAAATTGTTGTATTAATAAAAACACAAAATGGTGAGGAGTCTTTTCAAGCCTGGTTAAAAGAGTACACTTACGACGAAAACGTAGAATTTATAATTACCCCAAATACACCACTACACAGTGCATTTGAATAAATAATATTATGTCCAGTATTTTATACTTGAACAAAATTAAACTTTGCTTAATTCTTCAGCTACAATTTTTAATAAATCTTCCGGTTCTGTTTCTGTTTTCAGTTTATAACCAACAGCTCCTAGCTTTAAAGCCTCTTCAATTGCTAAATCTCCACCAATGTTTGTAAGCATTAAAACTCTTGGAGTTCCATATTTATCTGGGAATTGCTTTAATTCACTTAAAGTTTGAACACCATCTTTTACAGGCATTACAATGTCTAATAAAATTAAATCAAATTTTGTTGCTTCTGCTTTTGCTAACGCATCAACACCATCTACAGCTGTAGAAACCTCGTAATTAGGAACAGAGGTTAGTGTATCCTGAAAAATAGTTAAAGCATCTGGCTCATCATCCACAACAAGTATCTTAAAAGTTCGCTCTGTGGCATTTGAATTACTATTTAAATTCTGAGGTTGATTTAATGGTGGTAATGGATTGTTAGTTACACCAGAATTTGCAGGCATAGATGTTGCACCCATATCAGTTTGCATAGAATTTGGCTGTGGGTTTATACTCGCATCTTGGTTAACAGGATTTGCGTTATTCATTTGTGGATTAGAGTTTTGTTCCATATTAGATGTGTTTATTACATCATTATTAACATTATATATACCAATGTCAAGGGAAGTTGACTATTTCTAAATGTAGTTTTTTATTAAATCAAGTATAAAATCATCTTTTGAATCTATTAAATCAAGATTAACTCTTGCACTGTAGTTAACCCAGAATTTATTATCTTTTGGTGTTAAATCTATACTAAAACCAAGTTCTTTAGAGATTGTTATAGGGTCTAAATTATTATTAAAGACTTCAACTTCAAACGAATATACATCACTCTTACCAAACTGATGTGTAAGCTTAACTTCGTAACTTGGGGTTCTATACAATAAATTTTCAAACTGCAAAGCTTTTAAAAAGCAAGTATCTAAATGTCCTAATAGATTTTTAAAAATCTTAAATACTTCTAATACATCTTCTGGTTTGTTCGAAATCTCTAGTTCAAATTCTGAATGCTGCGTATCGTTCAGATCATTTGCAACTTTTTGTAATAGCCAAACTTTAGAATCTTCTATTTTAATTCTTGTGTTAATTATGATTCTATCAGTACATCCTATTCTAAAAGACAGTCTCCTTTTAACTTCTGGATTTCCAAATTTTTTATTTAATATCTTATACATTTTGTCGTATTCTTTTTTTGAGATTTCACTCCATATTTCTTTTTCGATCATTAGTAGCTATTAATAATTAATTTTCTTCTTCTTGAAAAATTGTATTATATAAAACATAATCATCCTCGGGCATTGTTTTATTTTCATAGGCATTTTTTATTCTATCCTTTAACTGTCCAATTCTTTCCAAAATAAGTACATACTCACTTTCAGATACAGGAATTTTGTTAATTTGTAACGGTTTTTGTTTATTTATATTTAATAAGCTTTGTTCTAACATAAGAACTTGCTTTAGAATTTGTACCCTTGTAGATAAATCTATAGAATCATCTTTAACTGCATCTATTTGTGCATTTACACTTGTTAGAGTAGGAAACCTTGAGTCCAGTTCAAAGACTATATTCTTTAGAGGTTCTTGTGGGAAATTTATAATATTATTATTTGACACTATATATACCCAGCGTTTGCCTCGTCATCAAATTCTTTATGTATGTCAGTATTTAATAAAGAAAGATCGATTTGAGAACTAATATTAGTTAAATTAAGCTTTTTTACTAAAAAATCTTTAATTATCGTACTCATATATTCAAAGCCGTCCTTTTTCAAATCAATAAAATAATCATAGTTTTTATACTCCATTGTTTGTGAAATTAAATCAACACCAGAATTAAAATTTTTTAAAGTTGGCGAACTTCGGTATAAGTGAATGGTATAAACATTTTGATTATATTTTTGCTTAAATGATTTTACTACTTTTTCTATTTCACTAGCTTCTCGAATATGAAAAAATACCAAACCTGCATTTACTTTATTTGCACAGCCGAACAGATATTTTAGAGGTTTATCACCATCTGAAATCAGCTGTTTTTTTAAGCCAGCCATTTGCTTTCTAACTTCTTCTGTTTTTTCCGATTTACCATCCCACATACCATTCTTTACCATATATTTTTTAATAGGGAAAATTGAAGAGTAGCTATAAACATTTCCATAATCTGTATTTTGTAAATACAATCTACATATTTTTATAAATGTATTTTTTCCACAGCCTCCAGGGCCGTTAATTATGATTATAGTTTTCATTGATTTTAATCAATGTGTATTAATGTACCATTAGAATCAATTCTTGCATTTTTAAACTTTCGCTCCTCAATATCCCAAGTTGATATGTATAGTTCTAGATTCTCTTGCATGGCAAACAAAATCATTTTGGCTTCAAATATTCTTTTTGCCCCAAAACCAAACGAGGTTTTATAAGGACTACCTTCTGTACCATCTCCTTCAAACACAAGTGCAAGTTTTCTTTTATGGTCCAATAAAATTTTTGTTTTTCTTAAGGCATCTAAATACTGCTCATCTTTCAATGACTCCACAGGATACACCAAACGTAATCTACGCATATGTTCGTTTTCATCTACTATCTTAATCAAACAAAGCTGGTTTATCAACTTCTTCTGCTTTAATTTCTAAAGTTTCGCCCGAAATCTTTAAAACATCTTTATCTATTTGTTTAAAAGATTTATGTGCTTTATTATAAAAATTAACTGTTGTTCCCAAATTTTTACCAAGCCTATCAAAATTTTCTTCGTAAGCTTGTAAATGTGTTTGCAGTTTACGCACATTTTCCATTATTTGCTTTGCAGATTCCTCTATTTGAAGTGCTTTTAATCCCTGCATTACTGTTTGTAAATATGCCAAAAACGATGTAGGGGAAACAATAATTACACTTTTTTCGGCAAATGCGTACGAGATTAAATCTCTGGTATTAACTGTTATTGCGCCAACTTTATTAATCAATAAATCATAATAGATTCCTTCACTTGGTATAAACATAAATGCAAATTCCATAGTCCCTTCGTCTGGTCTAATATATTTAGAAGTCTCATCTATTCTTTTTTTTAGATCATTTTTAAATTCAGTTTCAAGTTTTAATCGTGTATCTGGGTTTTCTTCAATTACGATTCGGTTATAGTTTTCAAGTGAAAATTTTGAATCAACGGGAATTATTTTATCTTTTATAAAAATCGCAGCGTCTACAATTTCTGAGTTCTTAAATTTATACTGCATTTGGTACGTGTTTGGTGGTAATACATTTTTAAGAGTTGTTTCTAAAAAGTATTCGCCCAAAACTCCTCTCTGTTTTGGATTTTTTAATATTTTTTCTAGGCTTTCCATTTGCTTAGCAAAACCTACAACTTGCTCGTTAGTTTTTTCTAAATTTGTAAGTTTTTCGGTTACACTTTTAATTATTTCGGAAGTTTGTTTTTGAGTTTCTGTTATTGATTTTTGAGATATTGCAAAATTTTGTTGAATGGATTTTGATGAATCGGTTAGTTGTCGGTTTAGAAGTTGATTTTGATTTTGTAAAAGCTCACTTAACTCTTTTCGAGTTCGCTCAATACGTTCCTCTTGCATTTTTAAATGTTCAAGTGTTTTATCGTCTTTTGCTTCTGACTTTTTGCCACGAGTAACAAAATATACTGCAATTATTAATGCTGCTCCAAAAATTATTGATGCAATAACTAAATCTGACATAACAAAAATTAATTAATACTATATTATATAAAGTATACCAGTTTGGGGAAGTTATAAGTTATAAGTTTTTAAGTAATAAGCTAGAAATAGTACGCACTATTATATGAAACACCTTTCTTAGTTATTTCATTCTGACTTTCCTGGCTGTAGGTAGGTAGGTTTCAGAACCTTTCTTTAAACAAAACTTCCGATGCTGATCCTGACATTTTCGGGACAGCAGGACAAGTTTTTCATATTTTGTTTAAAGTTTTATGATAAAGAATATTTATTTAATTTCCAAAGCTTTTTTAAATGCGTTAGCATATAAATGCGAAAGCGCGACAGGAAATGGCTTTTCTTGGACATTAACATAAAAGTCTTCATCAGGATTTACTAAGGAAACTATAGCATGTGGATGGCCATCATATTGTGTAATCTGCATTTGCCTACCATTTCCCATAAAATATACCGGTTTGCCATTCTCCATAACGCTGTTATTCCCTTGAATAAAAAAGTTTGCAATTTCTGAGTTAGGATTGATTTCTAATGAGTTAAGTGTGAATTCCGTTATATTATGCACTTCAGACATCATTCTTTTTTTACTACCACAATCTACCACAAAAAAATTCATAAATTAACAAAAATAACTTTATAAAAGCGATTAATCCTACTTTATCGAAACAGGCTTGCGAAAACTCTCTGTGACTTGTTAAATACTTAAAGCTCATAGCTTATAACTTACAGCTTATTGGGTTATAATTCATAAGCATTTAAATACTTATGACAAACGACCTATCAAAAATTAGAAATTTTTGCATAATTGCACATATAGACCATGGAAAATCGACTTTAGCAGATAGACTAATCGAATACACAGGAACATTAGCAGCCCGAGAAATTAAGAACAGAGTAATGGATACCCTGGAATTAGAACAGGAAAGAGGTATAACAATAAAATTACAAACTTCTAGGCTTCTTCATAATTATCAGAAAAAAGAAGTAGAACAGCAAGAATTAAACCCCGACACAACCAATAAAGAATATAAGAACAATCCTAACAACGAGATTTATATTCTAAATTTAATTGATACACCTGGACATGTCGATTTTAGTTATGAGGTTTCTCGTTCAGTTGCTGCATCAGAAGGTGCGTTGCTACTTGTAGATGCAACTCAAGGAATTCAAGCACAAACACTCACAACAATATACAAAGCAATGGAATATGATTTAAAAATAATTCCTGTTATTAATAAGGTCGATTTACCAAATGCTAATGTAGAAAAAGTAAAAGAAGAAATTATTGAAACATTTGGATTTAGTGAAGATGAAATAATTTTAGCTTCAGGAAAAACTGGTATCGGAACTAAAGAAATCCTTGATGCAATTGTAAAAAGAATACCAAATCCAGATAAAGAAAATTCTTTAATATATTTGCCAACATTAGACAGTAAAATCGAAGGGGATAACTCTGCAGTTAAAGGGTTAATTTTCGATGCGTTTTACCATGAATATAAAGGAGTTGTTGCACTGGTAAAAATTGTTGCAGGAACTATAAAAAGTCGTCAAAAGCTTTATTTACTTGGAACTAAAGAAGTGATTGAACCTGTAGATATAGGGTATTTAACACCAAAAATGATTGTAAACCAACAGCTTAATGAAGGTGAGGTTGGATACATTGCAACTGGATTAAAAGACATTAACAAAGTACATACAGGTGATACAATTACACTTTACCAAAACAATGGTCTACACAAAAATTTAACTGCTCTAATGGGGTACCAAGCACCAAAACCGATGGTTTTTGCAAGTTTATATCCAGTTGAAGCTAGTGATTATCCCGAATTTGCAGAAGCAGTTGAGAAACTATCTTTGAACGACGCTGCGTTAACTTACCAAAAAGAATATTCTCAAGCGTTAGGAAGTGGTTATGTATGTGGGTTTTTGGGTTTATTGCACTTAGAAATTACACAAGATCGTTTAGAAAGAGAGTTTGGAATTGATTTAATATCGACTCTTCCTACTGTAGAATTTAAGGTTAAGCTTTCCACAAAAGATTATTCAAAAGTGCCACAAATAAATACTGGTAATATAGATGAAGAGACAAATATTGCAACTATTCGGACAGCTGCCGAATTCCCAGATGGTAGTTTGTACGAATATGTAATGGAACCTTGGGTAAAAATGGAAATAGTAACACCAGAATCGTATGTTGGTGATATTATGGAATTAGCACAAAAGAGCAGAGGGGTTTACAAATCCATGACCTATGTAAGTAAAAATGCTAAAGGTGAAAAACATGCAATATTAACTTACGAAATCCCAACATTAGAAATCATTACAAATTTTTTTGACAAGCTTAAATCAATTAGCCATGGTTATGCATCTATGGACTATTCATTTATTGAATTTAGAAATAGCGACATAGTAAAAGTAGCAATATTAATTAATGAAGAGGTAGTAGAGCCATTATCTTTTTTAGTACATAAAGATAACGCTTCAAGAAGAGGAAAAGACATGGTTTCAAAACTTAAAGATATTGTACCAAGACAAAACTTTAAAGTTCCTATTCAGGCAGCACTTGGTGGTACAATAATAGCTCGTGAAACTATACAAGCTTACAGAAAAGACGTCACTGCAAAACTATATGGTGGTGATGAAACACGTAAACGGAAATTATTAGAAAAACAGAAAAAAGGTAAAAAGCGAGCAAAAATGTTCGGAAATATTGAAATTCCAAAAGAAGCCTTTATTGCAGCATTAAAAGTTTAAATAAATTACAAACTTTAGAACTCACAAAACTTAAATTAAATCGATTAATCAAGCTATTGGCTAATATATTTAAAACTATACGAGCATTTAGAATATTGGCAAACGAATAATACAATTTAAACTACACCTTCCTTACCTGTTTTAAATACAAAACCTGGGACTATTTCTTCAGTAAAATCATCCCTACTATTTCTTTCTATAACTCTGATATCGTTATTGGTTGTTGGAACAACCATTCTTCCCCCATTCATGTCTAATTGCATTTTTAATTCCATAGGAACTTGATCCATTGCAAAACTAATATGTATACCATTAAAAGGAGCTTGGTTTGGTAATCCTTTTAAGCCATCTCTATATAAAAATGTTACATTTCGAATATCTTTGTATTTACCAGCAGATTGCCTGGCCATTTCCCAAAGCCATTGAACTCTTTCGACAGAATAAACATGTCCCATTTCACCAACAGAAAATCCTAAAATTAAAGCCATGTAGCCAGTCCCTGTACCTATGTCCAAATAGTTCCCTCCGTCTTTTGGACTTAACAATTCGGACATTTGTGCTATTACTGTTGGTCTTGTCAGGTCTTCGCCATATCCAATATCTAAATCGACATCTTC
>CAZRHM010000044.1:0-7805 GCA_964599845.1 uncultured Candidatus Saccharibacteria bacterium | reverse complement strand
TTATGCCTATCAAATGCATTTATTTTTAATATTTCTGAGATATTACTAAGAATATCCTCTAAGGATTGTTTTGTTGTTTCAAAAATTACTGATTGAATATACATATGTTAGCTAGTTTGATTAAATATCAGTATTAATTATAATGTGTTAGTCAGTATAATTTTAACAGAATACTTAACAAGTGAATAGCACCATAAATAATAGCAATACAACAACGCAATCAACAGAAACAAAGTCTGTTAGAGGACTCACAAATATTTTAGATGCATTATTAATTAAAAATCTAGTTAATAACGAAACATATAATAATGTAAAGTTTGAATCGATAAATACAGGAAAGACTTTTGAAGAAATTCTTATTCTAAAAAATATTGTAGGGCAAGAAGAAATTGCAAAAACATTAGCGGAAATGCGGAACATAGGGTACATAAATCTTAGTAACATTAATATACCTCCCGAAACATTACAACTAATTAACAAAGACGTCGCTAAACAAAATTTAGCAGTTGCATTCGAAAACTTGAATAATAAGGTAAAGGTTGCTATGAAAGACCCACTTGATTTACAAAGAGTAAAATACTTAGAATCTATTATTGGTAAAAAAGTAGAGACCTACTATTCTACACCGGAACAGTTAAACTCAATAATAGACACAAAATATGGAGCACAAATTAGTTCAGAAGTTGATGAGGCCTTACAAGATGTAACCGATATACGTTCAGCTTCTCAGAGCTTTTCTGATACATCTTTAAGTGAAGAAAGTGGAAGTGCTCCGATAATTAGAATTGTGAATATGATTCTTGAGTATGCAGTTAACCATAAAGCTTCTGATATACACATAGAGCCTAGAGATTCGAAAATTTCTGTTAGATTTAGAATACGAGGAGTATTAGCAGAAAAACTTACTATACCTAAAAAATTATTACCTGCAGTAGTTACAAGAATAAAGATTCTTTCAGACTTAAAAATTGATGAGCATAGAATTCCGCAAGATGGAAGATTTCAGATTCGAAATGATAAATCTGCTGTCGACATTCGTGTGTCAGTAATGCCCAGCATATATGGAGAAAAAATTGTGATGAGAATTTTAGAAAAATCTCAAGGAATTATGGATATTAGTAAAATTGGAATGTGGGGAATTTCTATGGCTCGAATGAAGGAGTCTTTAAGTAAAACACAAGGAATTATTTTAGTTACAGGGCCTACAGGTAGTGGTAAAACACAAACTTTAGCTAGCTCAATTAAAATTCTTAATACATCTGAAGTTAATATTATTACATTAGAAGATCCTGTAGAAATAAGAATAGATGGGGTTAATCAAGTTCAGGTAAATTCCGAAGTAGGATTAACATTTGCTAGTGGTTTAAGATCTATTTTAAGACAAGACCCAGACATAATTATGGTTGGTGAGATTCGAGATTCAGAAACAGCAGCGCTTGCTGTGCAAGCAGCTTTAGTAGGTAGATTGGTATTGGCTACAGTTCACACAAATAGTGCCGCAGGTGCATTTATTAGGTTAATTGATATGGGTATTGAGCCATTTTTATTAACATCTACTGTTAATGTTGTAGTAGCACAAAGGCTAGTAAGAACACTATGTGACGAGAAAAAACCATATAAGGCTAACGCTGAAACGGTAAAACTTTTTCATGAAGTTTTAGATCCATTAAAAGGCGTTAATATAACACGAAAGGATGGAACAAAATTCTACTTCGATGAAAACACTAACGACATTACACTATACGAACCAGTTAGCTCACCAAATTGTGAGAGCGGATTTAATGGAAGAACAGGAATATTTGAATCACTAAAGATGACTGATTCTATATCAAGACTTGTTATAAATAAAGCTTCTATAAAGCAAATAAACGATATGGCTATTAGTGAAGGAATGGTAACGATGGTACAAGATGGTTTTATAAAAGCACTTCAAGGTATTACAACTATAGAAGAAGTATTAAGAGTTAAAAATGAATAGATTTTTATATCTGTTACTGATAGACTGTTTTTAACTAATTTAGACAACATATGCCATTAATAAATTTAAACAGAAACAATCAATCTACAAATAATCCGGCAAGTCCTCAGACTGATTCGAACCAGGAACCAGTTAATGGTAACAATGCTAAAGATTCTTCAGAACTTAATGAAACACAAATTACAGTTAGTAATAAATTGGGTGAAGATATGAACTTACAATCCAATGTTAATGTTAAACACAATCAAGATGGATCAAAAGAATTCAACTATGCACCATCTGCAAACTCACAACAGATTAGTCCACAAAGTCCAAATTCAAATATGGATATATCTGAAAATTTGCAAAGTAAGATTAATGAAATTACACCTATTCAGATTAATAAACAAACCCAGTCGGCTGATAACAAAACATATACAAATGTTCAAACACCCAGCCCTGGCTTAGATGTGACGAATTTACAGTTACAAGACTATACACTTGAGCAAATACTAAGTGAAGGAATTAGAATGAAAGCTTCCGACATTCACTTAACAGTTGGCTACAGAGCAATTGTTCGGGTTGACGGAAAACTTGTTAAATTAAATACAAACGAATTAACCCAACAAAATTTAAAAGATTATTCGAGTCAATTAATTAATCAAAGAAAAGATATTGATTTTGTAAAATCTACAGAAGCAGATTTTAGTTATAGCTTCTCTAATAGAAGATTTAGAGTTAATATTTTTAGAGAATTGGGGAATTTAGCTATAGTTGCAAGAATAGTTCCAGAAAAAATTCTTACAATCGATGAATTAGGCTTACCACAAATTCTTAAGGATCTATCGAAAATTCCTGGTGGATTAATTTTAGTAACAGGTCCAACAGGAAGTGGTAAATCCACTACCCTGGCATCAATACTAAATCATGTAAATACTAACGACAGTAAACATATTATTACAATAGAAGATCCAATAGAATTTATTTTTCCTAAGGCGCAAAGTCTAATAGAACAAAGAGAATTTGGTTCTGATTTTACATCTTGGTCAAAAGCTCTTAGATCTATATTAAGACAAGATCCCAATATTGTTTTAGTTGGAGAAATGAGAGATCACGAAACCATAGCTTCGACTATTACAATTTCGGAAACGGGTCATTTAGTTTTTGCAACATTACATACAAATTCAGCTTCACAAACAATAGACAGAATAATAGATGTATTCCCAGAAGCTCAACAAGCTCAAATAAGGGCACAATTAGCAAACGTAATTACAGCTGTAATTTCTCAACGACTAGTACCTTTAGTAAATGGAGGTCGAAAGGCAGTGATGGAAATTTTAGTTGCTAATTCAGCAGTAAAAAATGCAATTAGAGAAGCTCAAACACATCAAATAGATAACATGATCCAAACAGGACAGGATTTTGGAATGATATCGTTAGAGAAATCTCTAGTTGAGCTAGTCAGAAAAGGTTTAATAACTACTGATACTGCGAAGTCTGCAACAGTAAAACCGGATGAGATAGACTTATTGTTAAATAACTAAAATGGCAGAGTTTCTTTATACTGCAATAGATTCAACTGGAAAAAAAATTGAGGGAAAAAGAAATGCTCAAAAAAAGGAGGAGGTAATGGAATTCTTAAATGCTAAGTCTTTAACTGTTATTTCTATTAGAGAAAGCTTTGGAGTAGATTTAAAAAAAATTGGAAGTATAGAAATTGGAGGTCAGTCCTTAGGTGAGAGAGTAATAATTGCAAAACAACTTTCAACAATGGTTTCTGCTGGTATTCCTATTCTACAGGCTATCGGTATTTTAGTTGAACAAACAACGAAACCATCTTTAAAAGAGAAATTCCAAAATGTTTATAAAAATATTGAATCTGGATTATCGCTTTCAAAATCATTTGAAAGAGCTGGAGGCTTGTTCACAGAGGTACAGATAAATTTGATTGCCGCAGGAGAAAAAAGTGGTAATTTGAACGATATGCTAAATAAAGTTGCAGAAGATTTGGAAAAATCAAAAAATATGAGAGGAAAGATTTTAGGAGCTTTAATATATCCTGTAATTATTTTTGTAGTTTTGATAATAGTAGTTGGGGTAATGATTGTATTTATGGTTCCTCAAGTATCCGAGCTTTACGCAAGCTTTGGGCAACCTGAACTACCGCTTGTAACAAGGATTTTGGTTAGAATTAGTAGTTTAATTGGTAACCCTACATTTATTATTGGTTTATTAATTATCATTGCATCTTTATTCTTATCTTATAGAGCATATACAGATAAGCCAGAGAGAAGAATACCATTCGATAAAATAAAAATTAAAATTCCAGTTTTTGGACCTTTACTAAAAAAAATTCAGCTTGCTGAATTTTGTAGAATTATGTCTATGCTTATTTCTAGTGGAATTCCTATTATTGAGGCGTTAGAAATAGTTGCTAAAGCAATGCCACTAACCTTATACGAAACAATTTTAAATAAAGCAAAAGAAGATGTAACAAAAGGAACTAGTATTTCTGTGAGTATAGCTAAAAATAATTATAAAGATACTTTCCCACCTATTTTATTAAAAATAATTGCAACTGGAGAAGAATCTGGAAAACTAGATAAAGTATTAGAAGATATGTACCTCTATTACAATAATGAAGTAGAACAGATTACAGGTAATTTGACAAAACTATTAGAACCATTTATCTTGGTGTTAGTAGGAGGTATGGTTGCTTTTTTAGCAATAGCGATATACTACCCTATTTATCAGGTAGGAAATTTTATTAATTAATTTATTATTTATTAGTCCAATGGCAAGCAAAACTAAAAATGGATTTACATTAATTGAGTTAATGGTTGCAATGGGAATTATAGCTGTATTAGCTACCATGTCTATTGTAGCTATTCAACTAGTACAAAGATCGACTAGAAACACTCAAAGAACTGATATTCTAAATACTTTTAAAATATACTTACAAGATTACTACAACGCAAATAATAATGTATATCCTTTAACTAACGATGTAACTTTCCAAACTGATGGAATATATGTAGATGGTGAACTAGCTGTAAGAACAAGCGGTCCAACAACTGCCGCATCTTCTACCGGACAAAGTGGAACTGCATATTGTTACATTTCTTCAGATGGAAGTACATATAGCTTAGGATTATCTAGGGAAGGTGGTTCTGAATGGGGTTATCAGGTGGGGGATTCAGGTATAGATTGTACTACTCTATCTGTACCAGTTGGTGGAAATTGATAAACCTTGCAAACTTATAGAATATAGAAGCGTTTATTCTGAGTATCAGAATAAACGCTTCTTAACATTAAACACATAAAATTATGAAGCAAAGAAAAGCATTTACAATGTTGGAATTAATAGTTGCAATGGGGATTTTTATTTTGCTTACAGGTTTAGGAATATATGCTTTCCAAATAGCTCAAAGATCTTCCAGAGATAATAATAGAAAAAATGTATTAGCAGACATGTCAAAAATAATAAATGACTATAGATCACAATACTTAAGATATCCTTCTGCAGATATTGTAGGCTTTGAAGCAGACAGCTTACAAATTGATGGAGTATCAGTACTAACTTTAGATTCGTACAAAACTTATGGAGTTATAACAGATCAAAGTTCAACTCTATACTACTATCAAAATACAACTGGCGGGTATATGCTTTGCGCAAAACTTGAGTCTGGAGGTGTTGTAAATGCCGGTACTGTAAATTGCACTAACCAAATATAATAATGACACCAATATTAATTCTTCTAACAACATATTTTGGAACAATAGTTTCAAAAATATTCTTTATTAGTATTGTTAAAAATACACTCAAGGTTGAATCAGAGTTAACCTTTTTAAGTCTTATTAATCCGTTCAATTTCAATAAAATTAAGCTAGTTAAATCTTTAATAAGTAAATATATTATTTCGATTTTATTAATAACACTAGTTTTTTTTATTTACAGTATAAGTTGTATTACCTTAATACTTTCTTTGAACATAAAACTGTACGTAGCAGCATTTTTATATTTTTATTTACTTATAATTGTATTATTTTTAAGCTATCTATCTATTTACGATTTACTACACTATTCTATTCCAACAGATACCACTGTATATTTTGCATCTTTTGTTGTAGTAATTAATTTAGGAACTGCTATATTAAAAGTATTATTTTCTGATTATAGAAAAATTGAATTGGGTGGATTTAATAATCTAATGGGAGGGTTAATTCTTTTTGTTGCAGTATATGTATTAATAATAATTTCTAAGGAAAAAGCCATGGGAAAAGGTGATGCTGATTTAGCTGGGATAATTGGGCTTAACTTAGGTTTGCTTGGAAGTATTGCTTATATTTTTTATACTATATTTATAGGTAGTATACTATCTATAATATTAATAGTGTTGCTAAAAAAGGTTAAAGGTGTAATTATACCTTTTGTACCTATCATGACTCTTGGTTTTAGTATTACTTTAGGTTTTTCAGATATACTGTTAGAAGTATTATTCATTAGTTATTAACTAATAATGAACAAAAAAGCGTTTACACTTCTTGAAATTATTATTGCAATAGGTGCCACTTCAATTGTGTTAGTATTTAGTGCTTTTGGAGTAACGCGAATTAGAGACAGCGTAGAACTAGATGGTACATATTCGGACATGTCCAGTTTTATTCGGTCATTGTCAAATAAGGCAAGGAACTCGCAAGCGGTAAACTTTTCAGAAGGACAGCCTGTCACGCCAGATCTTTATAGTATACAAATAGATAGCGATAAATTAACTGTTTATATTTGCCAAAAGGCTGATATTAATACAGTATCGTGTACTGAGGTTAACGAAGAAGTACAAATACCAAATACTATGGATATAAATTCTGAATGTAGCTCTATAGCTTTTGAAAAATCTACATCTCAAATATTAACTTATGAGCAGAATGGAAATATAATAGATACAGGTTCTTGCATAATTAATTTGTATCATACTAGATTGCAACGAGAAAGATCCATATCAATAAATTTTAGCGAAAACTCTATAATCTTTAATGAATAATGCAGAAAGAAAGAAAAAAAAAGCTGCTAGTTTAGCTGAAGTGATGATAGTTTTAGGAATACTTTCGACGGTTTTAGTCGCATCAGTTTCGGTCTTAGTTAATTCTATGTTAAGAATATCTATTAATGATCTTGAAGATGCTGCTAATACAATAATGATTCAAGCACTAGAGATTTCTAAATCTCCTGTAGATGTTTTAGTGTCTGACTTATCAATTCAAGAAGCAGGATTTGAAACTACTCAAAATTTTAGTTTGGATATAACTGACGAAGGAAATGTTTTACAGAGACAATCTGAAGGAGCGTTAACTGAATGCACACCAAATAGTGTTTATAATATAAACAGTCAAGTTAGAGACATTCAAACTAAATCAAATATTTGTTTGCAAGTAAGAATTACTCCTTTAGAAGGCCTGGATGGCATTAGAGTTTATAGACTTGAATCGGAAGTTGTTTTTAGAACACCTAAAGAAACTAGATCCAATTCAATAATAGGATTTAGATACAGGCAGTTCACGACTTTACCTAATCAAGAAGAATAAAGGTGTATTATTAAATGTATTTATTTGAAGTCATGTTTAATATTAGTAGTAACAATAATAAAAAAGGGAATAATAAAAAAGCTTACTCATTACTTGAAGTTGTAGTTAGTTTAGGCATAATAGCTATAATTATAGTTATTTTCTTTAATGCTTTATTTTTATCTTTACAAATAACATTTAAAAACTTAGGAAGAAGTTTAATAAGGGAAGAAATAAGTACAATATCAAATCTTATACTTCAAGATTTACGAAATGCAGAGGTTGT
>CAZRHM010000043.1:0-7997 GCA_964599845.1 uncultured Candidatus Saccharibacteria bacterium | reverse complement strand
AACGTTTCTACTAACTTATTAATAGATGATATCTGATTAGGTGTAAGTCCAGAATTAAATAAATCTCGTATATAAACAAAGTCATAAAAATCATATTTTAAGCTTTCGAATGTATGATCTATTATGTCTTCAATCAGCAATATTTCTATATCAAACTTATTTTTAATTCTTGTTGAAAAAAGTAAGGGGATAGAAATATCGTTAGTAGTAGTAATTACAAGTAATTTTTTTCGGTTCATATTGTTCATTTGAAGCTAAGGCGAAGTTAATTATTTACCTGGATCAACCAAAAACTTGAATAAAGATTTTCTACCTATTATTATTGGATAGGTAAGTTTACTTCTATCAAAAATTGTAGCTTTAGTTTCAAATTTAAGCCCATCTAATTCCAACTCAAATTCTACATAAGGTCTTAAACTTGTACCATGGCTTGAATGAATTAAATTTATATCTGCAAGCTTATCAAATTTAGGTACCAGTTCTTCTTGATATTTTTTCATTAGTTTTAGTCCTTCTTCACGTGTTAAGTTATCTGGGATTTTAATAGAATCAAATACTTCAATGATCTCGTCATAGCCAAGCTGTGATGCAATTTTCTTATCAATCGAAGTGCTATCAGCCCCTGTATCAATTTTTGCTTTGCCTTCAAATTCTTTACCGTTTTCGCCAAAAAGTTTAACCTTTTCGTATATTCCAATTACTTTTTTACCTGATATTGTTTCGATATCTTCTTCTATTTCACCTCCAAATAAGTCTTTACTTAATCGTATTGCTTGTTGTACTGATTTTACTTTTATTCCACTTGCTTTTTTTAATCGCGCACGTAATCCAGTTTGATTTGCTAATTGAATTGAAAGTCCAGGACGAGCATTTATTTCGACTATTACTGGGCCTAGTTCCTTATCTATTAAAAAATCAAATCCCCCAAAGCCCAGTTTTGTTACATTACTTGCTAATATTGCATACTCCATAATTTTGTCCCAATATGGAATTTTTAAACCTGCAATGGGTAGGTTTGTTGTTGGAATTCTTTCTACAATTCCTTTTTTACCTGTGATTGCATAAGTTGTTTTGCCAACTGCCATATCTATTCCTGCACCAATAGCTCCTAAATCCAGGTTAGCTTTACCTCTCGATTTTTCTGTTGGTATACGAAGGTATGACATCACGGGAATACTATTAAATACAATTACTCTAACATCTGGTGTCCCTTTGTAAGTATGGTATCGAAAAACTTTATGAGATTTAACTCTTTCTTCAATCAGTACGACATCAGCTTCATTATGAAGTGAATATTTTCCATCTAAAATGTCCCTACAAAGTGATTTGATATCTTCTATTGACGCTTTTGATCTATCTGCTCTGATCCAATTTCCTTTTTTATCTCGGTTATAGAATATATCTACACCACCTCCACGTACTCCATGTACAGGTTTTAATACAAATGATTTTGGTAATGTCTCAAAATCCATAGACTCTAAATCTTTCCGATTTCTAATTACAGAAATCATCTTTGGTACGGGAATGTTATATTTACTAAGCACTTCTTTGGTGAGCACTTTGTCGTCTGCTATTTGGATAGCACGCTTTAGGTTATGAGGTCTTATATAATTTAAGTACCTCTCGTTTAATCCTAATATTTTCTTTTTATTTTTTCTTATCTGTGAAATTGTTTGGAACATTGTTTTCTTCTGTTAATAATTCTCTAAATCTAAAGTATTCTGTTAATCTGAGACCAACGAATTTTCAAATGTAAATATTTATTAAAAGCAGTGCTAGAATAACTATTAAACTATAGTTAACTGCGATATTCTCTGTATTTGGTAATGATATAAACCCATAAGATATTACGGCTGTTAATAATGTTTGTATGCTAATTTTAAGTGTTGTTTTAAAGTCTTTTCTTGCTATAAGTGAAACAAATGTTTCTGATAGGGTAGAGACTATGATTATTGAGAAAATATCTAGATAAATTAAACCTTTTCTTTCGAATAAAAATGTACCAAGGAATATTGATAGAATCATTGTTGCAGAAACTCCTATTAGTACTATTGTTGTTTTAGGTACATAGTGCATACTAAAACCTTGGATTAATTTGTAAGTTAATACTGATGCAATAAATACAAGTATAAATAAAATTATTCCAAATTTTAAACCTTTTAGTACGTCTGAACTTGTTTCATCTACTAGTCCCAGTTCATAAAATGCAAATGTTAGTACTATTGGTGCATAGACACTTAAACTTTTTAAACCTACTATATGTCTAAAAAAACCTGTGATTGTAGTAACTACTGGCAAAGCAAGTAGTAGTATAAATGTTCTTTGTAGTATTTCTAGTTCTTCTGGATTTATTCCTTTTTCAGAAAGAATTTGTAATAGGTAGTCCATTTAGTTAATTTAAACATTATGATAATATCACCCCAGTTTTTCAAAATCTAACTATTATTTTTTACAATGCAAAGCGGGCTCCAATGGAGCCCGCTTCTTTAATAAATAATCAAAATTGATTATTTGATTTCTACTGTTGCACCAGCTTCTTCTAGTTGTTTCTTTGCATCTTCTGCATCTTCTTTTTTAACACCTTCTTTCACTGGTTTAGGTAAAGCATCTACTAAGTCTTTAGCTTCTTTTAGTCCAAGACCAGTTAGTGCTTTTGCAACCTTAATTACAGCAATTTTATTTGATCCAGCACCAGTTAGAATTACATCGAATTCTGTTTTTTCTTCTGCTGGTTCAGCACTTGCTGCTGCAGGTGCAGCTGCCATCATAGCCATTGGAGCCGATGCTTTAACATCGAATTCTTCTTCCAATGCTTTTTTTAGTTCGAAAGCTTCTACAACTGATAATTCTTTGATTTTTTCAATTATGTCGCTTACTTTTTTATTTTCTGCCATTTAAATTAAAAGTAATATATAAATTATTAATTTTCTGAAGGAAATGCCTGATCAATTACAGAAGCAATTGACCTTGGAGCATCTTCCAGAACATTTAGTACACCGCTTATTGCTTGATCTAATACACCTAAAATCATAGCAATACTTTGTTCTTTTTCTGGCATTTCTGCCAATTCGACAACTTGTTCTTGAGTTAATTTTTCACCTTCTAAGTAACCTGAAACAATTTCAACTTTGAATTCATTTTTATCTATTGCAGTATCTGCAATAAATTTTTTAAGAATTTTAGAAGGATTAACAAAGTCATCTGACATAAAAAGAGCAGAGTGCTCACCAAAATTTAGACTTTCTTCCTCATCTAAATTATTATTTTTTAATGCAATTTTAAATACATTATTTTTTATTACATTAAACTTTGTTCCAAAGTCGTGAACTTCTTTTTTTAATGAACTTGATTCGTTAGGAGTTAGTTTTTTGCTTTTCACAATAACAATTGCCTTTGAATCTTTTACTAGCTCATCGTATTTTTTAAGCATTTCTGCTTTGTCTTTTCTAGTTTTTGCCATAAAAATAAAAAATGCACTTTTACAAGCGCATTATTAATAAACAATTAATTTATATAATGCGTCTCGGCGGGATTTAAATCTTAATTTAAAGATAACCTGCTGTCTCTGACGACGTTTTTTATTTGATTTGTGACATTATATCACTAACATCCAATTTTATTCCAGTTCCCATTGTTGGAGAAACTGTAATTTTTTTGAATGGGTTAGGATTTAGTCTTCTTGCTTCAGCTAATACACCTTTAACAAATGATTTTATGTTTTCTTCAATTTCTTCTGGTTTCATATCTAATTTTGCAACTTTTGCTCTAATTGCTTGCTGATCTTGGTTCATTTTGAAACTTAAGGTACCAGATTTAAATTTACTTACTGCTGTTTCAATATCTGTTGTAACTGTTCCATTTTTTGGGTTTGGCATTAATCCTTTTGGCCCTAGTACTTTACCTAATTTTATAATTTTAGGCATTACATCTGGTGTTGCTATAACAACATCAAATTTAATTTTGTTTTGTAAAAGTTCTTCCATAACATCTTCTAAACCTGCATGGCTTGCCCCAGCTGCCAATGCTTTTTTTGAATCTTTTGTATCGCATAAAACAACAACAGATTTTTCTTCGCTAAATTGATGCGGTAATGTTACATTACCTCTTACGCTTTCCTTTTTCTGTTTTTCTTTTAAATTTAGTATTAGGTCAATATCCACACTTCCTATAAATTTAGATTTTGAATTTTCTGGAAGTAATTTAACTGCTTCAGTTAACTTGTAAGTTGTTGTTTGTTTATTTTCCATATTTTATTCTATAACTTCTATTCCCATACTTTTAGCAACACCCGCTACAATATTTATTGCGGCATCTATGCTTTTAGTATTTAAATCAGGTAATTTTTTCTCGGCAATTTCTACCAAGTCTTTTTTATTTACTTTTTTAATTTTTTCTTTATTCGGTGTTGCAGAACCTTTTTTAATCCCAAATTTTGCTTTTATCATGCTAGCAATTGTTGGTTGCTTAATTGTAAGCTTAAATGTTCTATCTTTAAAAACTGTTGCAAGAACAGGTACATCAACATTCCCCATTTGAGAAGTTTTTTCGTTGAATGTTGTACAAAATTCTTGAATGTTAATACCATTTTGTCCTAAAACAGGTCCTAAAGGAGGTGCTGGGTTAGCTTTTCCTGCCGGTACTACAAGCTTTATAACATTTATTATTTCTTTAGCCATTTAAATTTTTGTAACTTGTAAAAAATCTAATTGAACAGGTGTTTCTCTTCCAAATATTGATAATAATACAGTAACCTGACCTTTACCTTCGTTTATTTCTTTAACTGTACCAACAAATTCTTTGAAAGGACCATCTGTAACTTTTACTGCGTCATTAACTGCAAATTTTGAACTGTATGTTGGCAATTGTTTTACCTTTGTAAATTCAAGTATTCCTTTTACTTCTTTTTCGTTTAGAGCGGTTGGTTTTTTTGTTTTAACTGAATAACCAATAAAGCCTTGAACTCCATCGGTATTTCTAATTAAATGAATTACTTCATCAGTTGGATTCATTTGTACAAGAATATATCCTGGAAATATTCTTTCTTCTACAGTTTGTTTTTTTCCTCTCTTAATAACAATTTTTTCTTGTGTTGGTACAACAACTTCAGTTACTTCTTTATCTAAATCGTTAGCCCTAATTCTTTGCCTAATTAATTCAGCAATACTTTTTTCTTTTCCTGAAATGCTTTTAACAATGTACCACTTAGCATCTTTGTTTGTTTTTGTAGCTTTTTCTTTTTCCATGAATCTTTAAATACCTCGTAATATTAGCAGATTTCTAAGATTTAGAAAAGACCTGTCTGCCAATAAAATAAACAATGTAAATAATACTATTAAACTGATGGTTATTAATGAAAATTTTATAGTGTCTCTTCTGTTTAACCAGTCGACTAACTTTAATTCACTATAAGTTGTTTCAAAAAACCTGAATATTTTTTTTGAGTTTAAAATAATAAAGTATAAGCCTACTGCAATAATAATTATTAATAATAATCTTAATGCATACGATACAATAGACCCAGTGTTTTGCCAGTCTACTAAAACAGGATTAATGAATTCTACTAATTTTTTTAAGATTTCTGAAATTTTTTCCATATTCAAATAATACACGAGTGCTCAGACTCGAACTGAGAGTCCTGGTTTTGGAGACCAGTGGTTTACCAGTTAACCGACACTCGCTTATTTAACTTTTTTTATTAATTTAAAAGGCATATGCTTTTTTAGCTTTTTGCTATATTTTTTTGCCTCTGAATTAGCGAGTTTGTCGAAAGCTTCTCTCGAAAGCCTCACAGTGTAATGCTCACCAGTTTCTTTTAAATGCCATCTATAAACATTTGATTTTGATTTTTTTGCCATAAGTATTTTGTAATATCAGTGAGTAATTATAAAGGCAATGCGATTATAATTCAATCTTTATTCAGCTCATTATATATAATCTCAGATAATAATCTGATATTTTTATAACCATTTGGATATGGCTCTGCGGCATTATTAAGTATCACTAATACATAATTAGTTTTTTCGCCGTAAACAATTGCAGCATCTGAGTAGGTATCACCTTCCTTACCGCCATACAGGAATCCAACTTTGTTAGCGACTTTTATGTTGTTTGGTACACCGGAAGGGATGCCTTCGCGCAAGCCAGATCCTGTATTAGACATTAAGTTAATAAGATAATCGTTTAAATCTTCAGAAAGGTATTTTTCTAAATATATATTATTAAAAATGATACCGACTGATTGGGCATTAGCCTGGTGCGGATTTAAAAAGAAATTACTAGCCTTTAGTTCTTTTTGAGTTCTAGAATTTACTTTTTCAGCTCCTCCTAAAACTGCATCGTGCAAGTGATAATGAGCTGTATTATTACTAACTAGTATAGATTGCTCAATTAGATACTTAATTGTTACTAAACTACCAACCGGAAGCCTTCCTATCATATCGTAGTTTGCATGTTTTAAATTTTCTTGAACAGGTATATTATCCTCAAAATTAATCTTTTTATTATCAATGTCAATTAGAGTAAGTAATGCAGAAGGTATTTTGCTTATACTTGCAGGCGGCATTGTTTGGTTTGGATTATATTCAATGATTTCGTTTCGGTAAAAATCTCTAATATATATGCTGTAGTTTTTTGATCTACTACCTAAACTAGAAGAAATTTTAGAAATTAATTGAGGTTTATTAATTTTAGGTAATATACCATTAACTACTATCTGTATAGGTTTTGATTCTTTTAGTGCATCAATTATTAAAGTGCAACAATTTTCTTTATTAATTAATACTTCTAGACTCTCATTGTTTACAGTATATGATTCTGAAGGGATAATTATATTGGGTGGTATTTGTATTGTAGATTTTATATGGAGAGGAACATAAAAATGTAGCTCATTAATAGTATCGTTATCAAAAGTTTCTAGCTGATTATTTTCAAAGCTTACAGAAAAGTTATTGATTAATATTTTTTCAATAATAATCAACCCAGATAGATATAATATGAATGTGACTAGTAGCGATATAAATATATTACGGAATAACATTTGTTGTTTTACCATCTGATGTTATTTTAACAGTATTATCCCTATCTGTACGAAAAATTTTGACATTATTTTCGGTAAGATTATTTATTACTTCATTTGTTGGGTGACCATAATTATTTTTTCCAACACTAATTACAGCTATATCAGGACTAACTGACTTTACGAATCTATTACTAGTGGAGTACTTACTGCCATGATGACTAACCTTCAATAAGTCGATATCTGTTATTTTATTACTCTTAATTATGAGCTCTTCAACTAAACTGTCGGCATCACCCATAGTTAGGAATCTAAAATCTTTATAGCTAATTAGGAGTGAAATAGAATGGTTGTTTGGAGTATTTGCTACATTAGTTGTTTCTTTAGTAGGCCAAAGAATATTAAATATTACTCCGTCAATAATAAAATCATTTTTATTATTCAGCCCAAAGTTCTTAATATTATTCTTATTTACAATATAAAGATTTTGATCAATAAGTTCTGATTCTTTAGTCACCTTATTAATAAAATAATATTGAATATTATATTTATTTAGCACATAGTTTAAACCTTCAATATGATCTTTGTCTGGGTGAGTCGAAATTACAACGTCTATATTATTAAAGATATTACTATTAAAGACCTTGCCAATCGCATTACTAACATTTGTTCCTGGGCCGCCATCAATTAAAATATAGTTATTTTGTGGGGTTTTTATTAAGGTACTATCTCCTTGTCCAATATCTAAAAACCAGATTTCGATATTGTCTAACGAGCTTTTCCAACTAAACAAATTTGACCAAGTAAATATATTTAATGATATGACAATTAAAATCATAGTATTAAGTTTTTTTGTCATGCAGGTATCTTTTATAATCAAAATAAATTACAACAAAGATTAAGCTTAAATATATTAAAACAATTAAGTAAGTATTGTTAATTGTCGAAAATGTGAGGCTGCCAATCTCGTTTGCTACAAATA
>CAZRHM010000042.1:0-8003 GCA_964599845.1 uncultured Candidatus Saccharibacteria bacterium | reverse complement strand
CAACCTGAGAAATATCAGGTGCTCATGAATCGAGATCGAAGTTTTGTCGCGAACCATGAACCCATTCACCCTTCGACAGACATCCACTACGATATACTTTATACGTTTCTACTTCTCCCTCTCCTTGAGGAGAGGGCTGGGGTGAGGTGATATCATCCACAAATTCTTATAACTTACAGCTTATTAATCAACAAACTTTCTTAACCACATTTCAGTTATAAATAGTCTCCAAAAATATAATATATCACCATCTTTTTCACCTTTTAGTGCCAACTCAAAGTCTTTTAAAACTTTTACAGCATCCCAATATTCTCGCCCCATAAAACTTTCTGATTGAAACACTTCTCTAAATTTATCAGATTTACGTTCAATCCATTCCCATTCCGGATTTGTAAATCCAACTTTGCTTCGTCGCAATCTATTTTTTTCTGGAATTATTCCTTTCATTGCGTTTCTGTATATCCATCTGTTCCATCCAAATTTAATTTTTTGATCTATTGGTAAGTTAAAAATGTATTCAACTACTTTGTGGTCAAAAAATGGAACTCGTGATTCTAAAGAATTTGCCATTGAATTTTTATCTTCGTATCGTAATAAAGCTGGTGTAGTTGTCGATGTCACATCGTTAAATAATCTTTCATTTAAATTTCGGCTATATTCTATTTTTGTATCTTTGATTTCGTCTCTATATTCTTTATTTAATGAGTCTGCTGGCTTTATGAATTTATCTTTGTTAGATTTATCTCGTATTTTCTGTAGCAGATATTTAATATATAAATCTTTGCCCATCCATGACTCTCGCAAAATTGGCCAAAATTGCTTTTGGTCCCATGCACTTTGTAAATACGTTAAAAAATATGGGATGTATCCGGCCAGTAGTTCATCTCCACCTTGCCCTGTGAGTAATACTGTAACGTGTTTTGCAGCTTCACGCATTACAGTATAATAGGCATAAGGTGCACCACTTATTACAGGTTCTTCCTGAAAATTTAACCATGTGTCAAAATCTTCCCAAAAGGCGTCCACATTTGGAGTGATTTTTACTGACTGAATTCCTGTTGCTTTTACAACAGAGTCAATATATTCAGACTCGTCTATTGTTTCGCCAGGATGAACTGCCGAAAATGCTATTAAAGGATTTTTGTCTGCACCTGCATTTTTTTGATCAATAGTTAAACTTTCGTTAAATATTTTGCTCGAAAGAGCAGTAATACCACTTGAATCAAGTCCTCCCGACAATGTTACTCCAACTGGCACATCAGCGATTAAATGCAGTTTTAATGCTTCTGTAAATACTTCCTTAAATTCGTTAGCATATTCTTCGTCAGATTTTTTAGAGCTGAACTCTGGGTTAAATGCAGGATTCCAATACTTTGCTATATCAAAATTTCCGTCAGATTTTATAACCATGTAATGTCCGGGAAGCAGTCTTTTTACATGTTTAAAAAAAGTATGTTCATCAATATCGTGAAGTCTTGTTGCCAAGAATCTATAAACTGCTTTAGAATCGGGTGTTTTTGGAATTGAAAATTCTTCGCCACCTGCATTTGAAGCTTCAAAAATTGCTTTAATTTCAGAGCTAAATAAAATTCTATCTTTATATTTTGAATAGTAGAAAGGTTTAATTCCCAATCTGTCTCTTGCAATAAATAATTCATCTTTTGCTTTATCGAACAAAACGAAAACAAACATTCCTCGCAATTTTTCGACTACAGAATATCCCCATTCTTCATAACCATGCACTATTGTTTCAGAATCAGAAAGAGTAACGAATTTATGACCAAGATCTTCAAGTTCTTTTCGTAAATCTTGGTAATTATAAATCTCACCATTTAAAACTAATTCAACAGAGTTAGATTCGTTTTTTATTGGATATATGTTTTGTGATAAATCAATTATTGAAAGCCTTCTGAACCCAACCGAAAAAGCACTTGAAACTATATAGGCAGCATCATTTGGGCCTCTATGCTTAATACAATTAGTCATTTTTTCTAAAACTTCAGAAGAAGTCTTTCCGCTAAATCCTGCTATTCCGCACATATTATTTTAATAATCTTAAATATTTTAGCACCAAACAATAAACAAATAACAAGAATCAAGTAACAAGTAGCAAGCAACTAAAGACTAAAGACTAAAGACATATGTCTTATTAATATAGCTTTTTAAGTGACCTTCAACTTTAATCCTTTAACCTTCTTGTGCTATACTTTTTTATGCAAACAGCATTTAGGTCAAACAAAAACTTTCTAACAACCTTCACAACCCCTTTGGGGTAAAATAAAAACGTCTAAATTTCACATATATTCCATTTTTTAAAGTAAAATTTAAGTAAATTAACACAATTACAGATTAACTTTTAAATATGAAAAACAATAATTATTACAAATATAAATTAAACCATTCGGCCGAACATATTTTTGCACATGCTGTTAAACAACTATATGGCGACAAAGTAACTTTAGCCGTTGCACACATTGAAGATAATGGATTTTCTAACGATTCCAGGTGGCTGGAAGAAATTTCGGAAAAAGACTTACCTGCAATAGAAAAGAAAATGAAAGAAATTATAAAAAAAGACTTACCAATTGTAGAAGAAGAAATTTCAGAAGCAGAAGCAAGAGAATTATTTAAAAATAATCCATTTAAGCTGGAGTGGTTAGAAGAAATTTTAGAACGAAAAGGAAAAATTACAGTATATAGAACTGGTGAAGAATATGTTGATTTATGTAAGGGGCCACATGTTAACTCGACAGGTGAAATTGGCGCTTTTAAACTATTCTCAATTGCTGGAGCTTACTGGAGAGCAGACGAAAACAACGAAATGTTAAAAAGAGTTTACGGGGTTGCTTTTAAAACAAAAGAGGAGTTGGATGAATATTTGACAATGCTGGAAGAAGCAAAAGAACGTGATCATAGGAAAATAAATGAAGTAATGGATCTATTTACCTTCTCAGATTTAGTTGGAAAAGGCTTGGTAATGTATACTCCAAAAGGAACTGAAGTAAAAAATCAACTTCGTGATCATTTGTTAGAAATTTGTAAAAAACAAGGTGCAATGGAGGTAAACATTCCACACATGGCAAAAATTGACCTGTACGAAAAATCTGGACATGCAAAAAAATTTAAAGATGAATTGTTTTATGTAAAAGGTCATTACGATAATGAATATGTTCTAAAACCGGTAAATTGTCCTCACCACACACAAATATACGCGTCTCGCCAACGCACCTATAAAGACTTACCAATTGCATATGTGGAATCTACTCAGCAGCACAGAGACGAGAAACCAGGAGCAATGATGGGGCTAAACAGAACAATTTCATTTGAAGTAGATGATGGGCATACTTTTTGCAGGCCGGATCAAATCAAAGACGAGGCAATAAAAATCATAAAAATAATTGAAGAATTTTATAAAGCATTTGGGATGTGGGGGAACCACTGGGTTTCATTATCTTTTAAAGATCCTGCACAGCCAGAAAAATACATTGGCCGTGAAGAAGATTGGGCGAATGCACAAAGAATGTTAGAAGAAATTAATGAAGAATTAGGTCTAGGTGGTGAAATTAAAATTGGAGAAGCTGCACTTTATGGGCCAAAAATAGACTTTATGCTTAAGGATGCATTCGGAAACGATAGGCAGTTAGGGACTGTCCAAATAGACTTCGCAATGCCAAATAACTTTGGTTTAGAATATATTGATAGTGATGGACTAATCAAAACACCTGTAATGTTGCACAGAGCAATTTTAGGGTCGTACCAAAGATTCTTGGCATACTTAATGGAATCAACAAAAGGAGCATTCCCAGTTTGGCTTCATCCTGAACAAATTGCTCTAATTCCAATCAGCGAAAAACAAAATGATTATGTTGCAAAAGTAAAAGAACAAATTGCAAAAGAAATACCTAATGCAAGAATAAAAGTTTACGAAGATGGAGAAAGAATGCAAAAAAGAATTAGAGATGCTCAAATAAATAAAATCCCATATATTCTTGTTCTTGGAGGCAGAGAAGAGGAGGGTAATGTAGTAAATGTACGATTAAGGTCGGAAGAAAGACTTGGTGAAATGAGTATTGAAAAATTTGTTAAACACGTAAAAGAAAAAATTGAAAGTAAAGCATTAGATTTGTAATTGGATAAATTCTGCCGTATTATTTTGAGTATACTGATGGGTTGAAATGAGAGCGAAGTCAAGTCTTTGGCTTGGCTTCGCAGTAAAAAACAAACACTGAATTAAAATTAAAAATGGAAACACATATAACCCAAGAACAACCGAATAATATACAAGTAACAAATACTAAAACCAAAAGCACAAATAAAAAATTGGCTGTTGCGCTAATCTTTTTAATAGTTCTTGCTCTAATTGCATTCATATTCGCACTCAATCTCTACATCAAAAATCAAGAAGAAAAATCTGAAGGTGAAAAATTAATTGAAAACGAAGAACCTCAATTTACAAAAGCACACGCAATTGAATTTAACAATAAAATAGCAGGCGAACAAACAAGAATCGTACAAGGATTTATTGATTTTAGTAGCAAAATTGCATCCGGAAATTTATCAAGATCAGAGGCCTTTTCGAATCTAGAACAAACGAAAACAATAATAGGAGACTATGAATCGGTACTACTTGAAGCAAGTGAAATGCTCCCTCCAGAAGATGCCGAAGGTCAGGAATTTATTATTACAGCACGTGATCTATTTGAATTTTACAGCACAATTTTACAGTCTGAATACATTGAGCTGTTAAATATTGCCTACTCACAAGTTGTTACACCAACAGATGCAGAAAAAGCAGACCAATTAATTACAAATATTCAACGAAAAGAAAGAGAGCTAGACACAAAATTTGCTGAAGCACAAAAAGATTTCGCATTAAAATATAACTTTCAACTGGATTCAAACACCATTCAGCAAGAATTTGAGTAGAATTTATAATATAAACTGAACTCACTTCGTTCATTGCGAATGACATTATGCGCCTTTGACACGGTCAATAATATATTATGCCTGTCTGCGTTTGCAAGTTCCATCAGATGTCATGCCGCACGTAACAAAGTGAAGATGCGGCATCTCTCTGGTAGAGACAGACGGTAGTGCGTCTTAGAAATTAAATTTTTTAATAGGTATGATTCCTTTAGTCATACCCTTTCCCTGCTCGCAACAAGTTACACACTTCCATCTCCAAGGAGAGGGAGGATAAATGTCACGACGCTCATTAGTCAACAAGTTTTGATAAAAAAAGCTACACCTCTACGGTTGTATTGGATGTCATGCCGGGCTTAATCCGGCATCTATTTATATACCTAATCCCGTATATGTAGAGACGCGATTTATCGCGTCTTAAAAAAATAAATTATCTAGTTTGTATGTCATTACCTCACCCAAGCCCTCTCCTAAAAGGAGAGGGAGAGTATCTGACAATACTACAAAAGCTTTACTGAAACAGGGGTTCGGGGGGATGCGGGACAAACTAGCATTTCGAATGTTAGCTGCTGTCGCAATCCCCCGAAACTTTGGCACCACCTTTAGTTATAAAGGTGGTGGATAAAACTAAATAGCATTATGTACACAATTAATCCCTTCTAGGCTTCGACTGTGTAGAGGCAGGCAGGTAAGCTAAACCTCACTGCATTCTGTTCAATAAGATTTCGACAACTAACTAACAATCCTTGCAACATTATAAAAATAATAATATATTTAGAACGTATGAAAGCTTTTAAAACAATAATTATAATTCTACTAATAATAGTAGGAGGTATAGGAATTTATTTAGGAGCAAAATTTATTCAGGAAAATCAAGGAATCAGCGATTCGGATGCACTCTTCGGTGGTGCATTAGAATTTGGATATCCATCTGCGGGTTATTTAGTTTCGTACGAACCATCGGGTGGAAGTAAAACTTGTGGTTTTTCTGTTATTAATAACCAGGTAGCATTAACAGCCGCACACTGTGTAGATAATTCGCAAGAAATATATATTGGGAAAGGTTCTTTTAGCGTGGATAAAAGCAACCAGGTAAAGGTATCTAAAGCAACGCAAAAACAAGCATGGGTAACAAGCCAAGAAAGATCTAGCGATTTTGCAATATTAAATTTTCAAAATATAAATAATTATTTTACGAGCTTTTCAAACATAGCCTCACCTAGAGAAGGATGCGATATGCGAGTTGTTGCTTATGGGCGAACAGAAAACCCAAGTGAAATTGCAACAAAGCCACGCAAAAGTGCAATCGTTTGTGCAAGTGAAATTGGTAGAAATACATATGTTATTACTGGCAAAGGGAAAGAGTCTGGAATATGTTTTGGGGATAGCGGAAGTCCAGTATATTACAACGGCACCGAAACACTGGTTGGAATCGTTGTTTCTATAATTCTAGAAGATAATAACCAACAACAGCCTTGTGACTTTGGAAATAGAGCCATTGTTGTAAGAGTAGATTCAAACCAACAATTAATTAACGAAAACCTTGCAACATTACCAGGGAATTTACCAAATACAGTAAGTGTGCAAGATGGCCTAACAATTGAAGTAGCAAACCAAACAATTTGGGAAAGAATAGGATTACCAAGACCATCAAAAGAACAAGAACTCCAATATATTTTAATCGGGGCAGGTGCAATACTAACTACATTAATAATTGCATTAATAGTAGTACTGCTTAGACCACACAGACCCGATACTCCAAGTTGGGAGTAAATAATTAAGAATGACTAATTAATAATTACCAAAATGTTATTGTTGCAAATGTAATGTCGTACCTATCTAACACGGTTTATAAAACTCCCCTTGAATAAATCCTGATAATGTTTTATCATTACAATGCTTTAATTGCATTTTTAATGAGTAAATACGCAATAATAAAAATTGGTGCCTTTCAATACACAGTAGAAGAAGGAAAAGAGTACGAAGTGCCTAAGTTTAAAGCTGAAGCCGGAAAAAATTATGATTCGGTAGAAGTTTTGGCAGTAGCAAATGGAGAAGAAATTGAATTCGGAAAACCTACTTTGCAAACAAAAGTGGTTCTAAACATTTTAGAACAAGCAAAAGGTGAAAAAGTAACCACTAAAGTATATAAGGCTAAATCTCGATATAGAAGAACAAGAGGCTTTAGAAAACAAGTAACAAAGTTCAAAGTAGCTAGTATAGGTGGAACAAAAGCATCAAAAACAGAGAAAGCAACAAAACCAGTTAAAAAAGCTACAGTAAAAGCAAAAAAATAATTCTTTAATTGATATAAATAATTAATATAAAACTATGGCTAAAACCAAATCAGGAGGAGCAGCAAAAAGAACAGTAGATGTAGCAGGTAAAAGACTTGGCGTTAAAAAATTTGGAGGCCAGGCAGTTATTGCAGGAAACATTATAATTAGACAAAGAGGAACAAAATTCCACCCAGGTAAAAACGTAGGGATGGGCAAAGACCACACACTTTTTGCATTAGCAAAAGGAGTAGTAAGCTTCAGAAAAATGACTGGCTACAAACGAGGGCAAAAAGCTGTTGATGTTGTATAACTCGTAGCTTTTAATTTCTTCAGATATTTTCACTACTAAAGGTTTTCGTTAATTTATAGTACTTGGGGCTTGTGTCATGCCTTACTTAGCGCAACTTAGATTCAATCGGAAACTCTTGCTCACTACAAAGATGTACAGGTACTAATAATTACAGTGAAAGAAAAATTTTGAAAGTAGTTTGAGCTAATTTGCTTGTTATGAATGTAAAAGTTATATTAATGGTTTCTACAACACACCATTAAGTGATAAAATACACAAATGAATTTTGTAACAAAAAAACAAGTAGACACGCCTGACCTAATAGACATTCCAAGAGGAAAATATAAATTTAAAGATTTAGTCCGTACGCATGTTAGAAGTTACAAATACGCGTTTAGAGGACTACTTTCAATATTTCTACAGCAATTGAATTTTCAAATAGAAGCACTAATAACGTTAGTTGTAATTTTTGCAGGATTCTTTTTTGGAATCACAAAGTCAGAATGGATAAT
>CAZRHM010000041.1:0-8037 GCA_964599845.1 uncultured Candidatus Saccharibacteria bacterium | reverse complement strand
ATGGCATTAAATTCAAACGAAATTAGAAAAGGAATAGTAATAATTCACGATGGCGCACCTTGTTTAGTGCTTTCCCATGCTTTTAAAAAAATGGGGCGAGCTGGTGCAAACAATAAAACTAAATTAAAGAATTTGATGACTGGTGCAATTACACAAGTAACTTTTGGTGGAAATGAACGAGCTGAAGAAGCAGATGTAATAAATAAAAATATTCAATACCTTTATTCAGATGGTTCAAAAGCATTTTTTATGGATCCAAATTCTTTTGAACAACTAGAAGTAGATGTTGAAAATATTCCCGGCGAAATGGATTATTTAAAAGAAGAAGAAAAATATCAGGGAGTATTTTTTGAAGGGAATATAATATCAATAATTCTTCCAAAAAAGATGAGCTTTAAAGTTACAGAAGCTCCTGCAGGTGCAAAGGGTGATTCAGCTAATAATCCGCAAAAAGAAATCACTTTAGAGACTGGTTTAAAAATAAATGCACCTTTATTTATAAAAGAAGGTGAAACTGTATTAGTTAACACAGAATTTGGTGAATATGCCGGTAGAGATAATTAACTAAGCCTGTACATCTATATTGTTGTTTTGTACCTTATGTTCCACTAGAGCATGTACTATAGGATATATAAATTTTTGAATCAATCCATTGTTACCTCTAAAGGGGCAACCAAAATGATAAATGGTCCTATCCTTATTAGATATTGAATTTGTTCTCACTTCTACGCCACCAAACATAATACTTTCGAACAATTTCAAACCATTTTGGTTCTTATCTATTATTGTATATGGACTGTTTAACAGTACTTTTGAGATTATACCTATTGTGTGCCTATCAGCCTTTGTAAAAGAACTAATAATATTGATTATTTGTCCACTCAATTTTCTCTTAATATAATCTTCTATCTTTAATGGAGTTTTATTTAATTCATTTTGTTTTTCAAAATATGAGCTATATTCAACTTTCAAAGAATTTAAAATTTCAGCCCAATTTAAATGTTCATTTTGAAATATACTTTGTACTACATCTAGAGCAGTAGTTATTCCACGGAGAATATTTATGAAAGTAATTGTATTTAAATCGTTAACCGGATCTGTACCTTGCCGTAATTCTGTTAATGCCTCGAAATTAAATATTGTCTTTAATATTATTCTTGAAGTATTTAATTGTTCAAAATGAATATGACTATCAGAAATATTGCTGAGTGTTTTTCTAGCAAATGTCAGTAAAGTATATATACCTAAGCTCACATTCCCATCTCTAAATTGAGGATGTTCTAATAAACTATTAATTTCATTTTGCAATTGCTTTACATCAAGCTCACTCTCCAATATATTATTAATATTTTGCAAAGCCATGTATCCATATGGTTTGAGTAACTCGAATACAACTTCGTGCGTGCAATATTCAATATATTCTCTGGATTTTGATATTTCTTGTAGCCTTGGGATTATTTTATCCACTTCAGTTTCGCCAAATACATTTTTTAGCCAGTCTATATGATCAAATACTTCCACAGGATTATTTAACCCAATTAATTTATTGAATAATTCACCTTCACCTCCGCTAAGCAGGATTTGTTCCAAGCCACTGCCTTGCTCAATTTCTCTACATCCAATCTGATCCATAAGAAAAAACATATATACTTATTATATCATACAGCTTTCAAAGTGTCATCACGCAGTAGTAACAACAAGAATAAAATGATTAAAAGTGTGTCATAACACTTAAAGCAGCAATCGCGGCGGTTTCAGATTTCAATACATTATCTGTTAGTTTTGCGAATTTAAAATTATTTTGTTTTGCTATTTCGTGCTCGGTTGGAGAGAATCCACCTTCTGGGCCAATAAAATAAGCAATCGATTTAGAATTTGTTATTAAATCTTTATAATTTTTTAAATCTTTAGCAGATAATGACGATTCAATTTTTTGCCTCGGAATTGTAAAAAAAAGAACCAAATCATAATTATTTTTTGCAAACTCAACTGCTTCTTTAAATGTAGTTGGGGGAAATATTTCTGGTATATCGACTCGTTCTGACTGCTTACATGCGGTTATAATTATTTTTTGCCATCTTTCTATTTTCTTTGCTACTTTATCTGATTTAACTACAGAATATTCTGTTTGAAAAGGTAGAATTTTATTGATTCCCAACTCTGTTGTTTTTTCTAAAGTTAACTCTAAGCTTTTTGCTTTATTTAATCCTTGGAATATACTGATTTCTTTTAATGGTTCTTCTAGTTTATTTACTTCTTTTTTTATTTTCACCATTACTGCTTCCTCTGAAACAACTGCAATTTTAGCCTCGAATTCTTTTTGTCCATTAAATATATAAATTGTATCCCCTTTTTTTAATCTTAAAGATTTTTTTATATGCTTTGCTTCGAATTCTGGAAGTTTAACACTTGAATCTTCTCGTAAATTAAGTCTTTCTGTAAAAAATCTGAATTTTCGCATGTTAATACTAGTTTATAATTCAATTTCCTCTAATACCTTGTATTGTTCTTCTACATCGTGCTCTCTTTCGTAAATTTCTCTACTCATTTCCATATATTTACCTTGTTGCCTTGCTGCATGTGCTGCATATGCGTACCTTCTTGCTAGAGGGTGTATTGAATCTAAGGGAAAAGGTATGTGTTCGACTTTAACTTTGTCTTTATACTCAGCTTCAATTTGGTATGCTATAGGGAAAAATTGTGAACAGAATGGACATTGGTGATCCTCGTAGATTTCGATAATAACAGGTTCGTTGTTTTGTGTTGCTTTGACAGCGCTTTCTACAACGGAATTGAAAGATTCATAATCTTGAATTGAATTTGTTTGAACATTGTTTATAAATACTGTAGGTGTTGCATTTACTCCTCGTTCTCTACCTTGATTAGCTAAATTATCTACTTCTGCTCTTAAATCACCATTATTATAATCACTAATGAATTTTTCTGAATCTTGAATCCCTGCTTTTTGTGCCATTTCTGTAAGGCTTCTTTCAAATGCACTTAAGCTTCCTCTGTTTGCAAACGCTAAAATTCCGATTAAAACAACGCTAAGCAATACTGTTAGCACAATAAAGATTTGAGAAGGTGATAATTTATTCATACATTAACTTAATATTTAATTTATAAAAATTATAGCAGAAAGTTTATTAATAAAAAGATCTGCAATTAGAGATTTTATTAAAGTACTATCTAGATAAATAGAGTTTTACAATAGGTGTAGCAATTAATACTGTCTTCTCCCTTTCCTAATTAGGAGAGGGTTGAGGAGAGGTATTTATATTGTATGTGTAAAAAGGAACAGAATGCGTACAATTTAATGTTGTAATATTATAATTCCACTCTTCTTTGTACTAATGGTTAAAACTCGCCAGGTATAGTAGATTAATGTATTTGTATATGTATTATTTTACAAACTTGTTGAGTAATATAAGTTATGACTTATTTAAGAATTTAGTGATGGCAACGATGTTGTTAATAAGTTTATAAATATAATATTAAGAGCCATCCTTTAACAGGATTACAGTTTATTTACCTTGGGTAAGGTAAAACCTTAACAATAAAAAAAGCTATGACATGTAACTACAGTTCATAGCTTTTAATTATTTTTTATCTTAAATTCAAAACTGTACCCGGCACAATCAAAGCTCTCTCTCCATTTGGTAATGTTCCAATATGTTCTTCATTTAAATCTAAAATTGAAGTCCATGCAAATCCGTCACCATAGTAGCCTTCTGAAATTTCCCACAAAGTGTCTCCACTTTGTACAGTATATCTAGGTGAAGTAATATCACCAAATGCATAATCTGTAGCTTCCCAAACGCCGCTACTCTTTATACGATTCTGATTCGCAACACTTTTTACTGAGCCCTCTTCTGAGTGACCTGTTGCAGTAGTTGATTCCGCATGGTTTGCATCAATATTACCCTCACCATCTTCTTCTACCTCGTCTGAGTCTGTATTAGATTCGTTTTGTTCATTTTCTGAATCTTCCGAATCATCAGAATCATCTTCTGTAGCTTCATCGTCAGAATCTGCATTTTCTGCTTCTGAGCTATCTTCGTTATTTGAATCAGTTTGTTCTGCTACATTTTCGTTACCTTCACTTTGAGTAGCATTGTCAATTGCGTAATATAATCCTACACCAAGTGCTGCCAGTAAGATTAATGCAACTAAGATCAAAACACCCATTAAGGGCTTATTTTGCCTAATCCCATTTGCCTTATTTGGCTTTGGCTGTGTTGGTTGTGTAGCATTATTTTTGCCAGCTGCTTTTTGCTTTGCATTATTTTCTGACATCAATAGAGCTTAATAAATAAAATTTATTTGCAGAATAAACAAAAGGACGGTTGGTTACTGGATTATATAATCAATAAAAGATAATTTGCAAATACATTTATTTATGCTCTACAAATTTATAAGTAGGCATGATGGATACAAAATCAAATAATATTTATGATACTAAAAAGTTATATTTGATTTTTATTAGTCTTTAAGTATCTAAAACACTAATAGAAATTAAAATTAGTCGTAAAAAAAATTGGGGACAGTTTGTAAGCGTGCAAAATAACTTTAGAACTAAAATTTATTACAAAGGCTTACGACTTTAAACAAACAATATTTGGATAGAGTATATCTGTAATATACTCGTTAAGTTTATCGGAACCATTTCGAACCGAAATAACCTTATAACTAGCAATATTGTCGTCCTCCATATCTGGATTATCTATAAGATCAATATCTTTCTTCTTAGCTTCATTTTTTAATGAATCATCCTCTATTCTTCGGATTAAATCTTCCCAGATTTTTTGGAGTTTTGGCGTGCTTCCTTTTGTAATGTATTCTAAAAATTCCTGCGGATTTAGGGAATAATCTGAATATGTCACTAAGGATTGTTAACTACCACATTATACCAAAAAAATCTTTATAGAGCAAGGAGATCAAAACACACATACTGATTAACTTTAGGTAATTCTCTAAAATTTTCCATAGAGATGTTACAAAAATTTTACATTATATTAGGTCCTAAAAAAAATACAGATAACTCATAACATTAAAGTTGATGTAACAAATTCATAAGTTTCCAATAAAAAATTACAAAAATTTGTTGATTTAATAATTTATTTGAATATAATAAAACCAGAAAAGTAACAAAAACATTATAAATAATAGCTTTTTGTCAATGCTAGTTAACAAATATGTATAGGCTTAAAATATTTTGCAATTTTGTTATTCATGGTATAATGGAAAGCTAAATACTTAATTTGACAATATTTATTAACATAACTTTATTATGAAGATTAAAATAGATAAGAATATTCAAGGTTACCTGGAAGAGTTTAGCTTAAGTGAAAGAGAGGTTGCAATTTATTTATCTCTTTTAAAAACAGGTCCAAACACAATTATGAATTTGGCGCGAGAAACAGGTATTAAAAGATCGACTACACATAATAACGTAGAAGAATTAATAAAAAAAGGTTTAGTTAGCCAAACAAATTATGGTGAAAGAAGAATGGTGGTTGCAGAAGACCCAGAAAAACTTAAATTTCTTTTAGAGCAAAAAAAGTGGAGAATGCGAAAACTAGAAGATAATTTGAATTATGTAATTCAAGATATTAAGAAAATGGTTCCGGAGAATACAGAAAAGTCAAAGGTTGAGGTCCGTTATTATGAGGGAGAAAAAAATGTATCGTTAATATATGAAGAATCTACTAAAGCAGATGAAGTATATTCGTTTATCAATCTAGATAAGTATTATGAGGTTTTCCCAGACACCGAGGAAATGTTTAATAAAGCGTTTGATGATAATCCCAATAGAAAAGTTTACGATATAGCTGTAGATTCGCCTTTAGCAAAAAAAATTGCGACTGAAACGAATGAAAGATACTTTTGTAAATTTATTCCTTCCGATGCATTTTATGGTGCTGATTTATTAATGTATGATAATAAACTTGCAATTATGCAGTTAGATAAAGAAAACATAATTTGTGCAGTTATAGACTCAAAAATCATTTATGAAAGTTTGAAAGCATTACATAACCTTATGTGGAAGATGCTAAGCGAAGTACAGAAGCCTAAATAGAGAAAATATAATTACACATTTTGGATAGCTCTTCAATCACTAATTTGGAGAGCTTTTCCATTTCATGACTAGTGCTTTCCTTCAAACGGTCGATTTTAAGCCTTTTTAGATCTAAGTCATCATCTTCAATCATCTTATATATTGACCTCTCGTGTTTAAAGTTTTCATATATCTTGATCATACCATTCAGTAATGCCTTAGTCTTTCCATATGGAAGAAAATTATAACCCATTATGAAAGCAGGGTTATCTGCAAGAGTTATATTAGAGAGTTTATCATTATTAGATGCAAGGAATTTATCGAAAAATTCTTTGTAGTTTAAGTAGTTTGGTACGGTGTTAATGTTATCTTCAACTTTTATTTTTTTCCAATTAAATCTACTAACTTCATCTAGTGCAACAAACCCAATCTTTTCATTACTACCTCCTTCGACTAGATAATTATTTTTTCCATTGTCTGCTCCGAATACCCTGAAATTAAACTCAGCTTCTGCTTCATTACTCTTGGCATGTGACCATGGCTCCAGTATTAAAGCGTAATCGGTATTAACGTATTTATTTCTCTTAAGTATATCAAGATATAACCCTGTATACATGAACCATACAATACTATAATTGCTAACATATTCACTGACATCTTTATATATCTTAGGTGTAGGATTTTTTGTCCTGTTTAAAAGTATCTTTTTTGATAACTCCGTAATCGATGTGTTAGATAGTGTTAGGAGCTGATCTCTAGCTTCAATGAGTTCTTCAAAAATATCATAATCTCTAACTTGCGTAAAATTAACTTCTTTCTGACCTATATATTCTACATATCTCTTTGTAATCTTAAATCTTTTCTCTTCAGCTATTGCGATTGAGTCAAAAATTCTTTGATATAGTTCTGTTTGTTTTGTAGTTATATTTTGATAACGAATCAAGTTATTATATAGCTTTTCTGCCCATAACTTCTGTTCTGAAATTGCAGTGTATTCTGATCCAGAATGTATGCCAATTGATTCAACAATCTGGTCTAATGAAACAGCATTTTTTAACCAACTATAAAAATGATTCTTATCATGAATACTTTTCATAGATTCACTCTCTAAATCACAAAAATGGCCGGATGAGATCTGTTTCATGCACTTTGTTCTTAATGCACACCAACCTCCTAACGCAGTAAATGATTCAATCTTTTCTACACCTTTTGATGCTAGTATAGTTTTATTAAATGTATCGCCTAGTTTGGAAAGAGCCCATTTTTCATCAGGTATTACACCATTAAATATACCGCCATTAGGTTTTGCTAGATTTTTTCGTATATACTGAAGCTTAGATTGCTCCCTTGCATATTGTAGTAAGTTTTGTTGTGGATTATTTTCTTTCAAACCTAAATACTTAAAACTAAATTTTGATATAATTTCATTTGTATATTCGCAATCCAATTGAAAAAAATCATAATAATGATACCATATACTTGTCCATCTGCGTGTGGTATTTGGAAACGTGCTAGTAGTGATGGTATTGCACTTAAAAAAGCAGGTTACGACGTTATGTTTTTTTCTTCAAATATTTTAAAAGGGACTGATCAAAAGTTAAGTTTTAAAGGCGAATTTGAAGGACTTCAAATTCGTCGCTTTCCTGTCAAACTAAAATTAGGAGGAAGCTCTATGTTCTATACCTTCTATAATGAATTTAGACGATTTAACCCTGATTTTGTACACGTACACGGTTTCAGACATCCGCATTCACTACAAGGGTTAATTTTGGCCAAATTATTTAAAAAGAAAGTGTTTTTGACTCCACACGGTGTTTTCGAAAAAGATACTAGACGGTCAATGTTTTTAAAAGTAATCGATAAATTATACGATTTATTTATAGGATGGTGGGAGTTAAAGCTGTACGACAAAATTATCACAATATCAAAATGGGAAGAACCGTTTTTAACCAAAAGAGGCACAAATCCTAACGTTTATA
>CAZRHM010000040.1:0-8131 GCA_964599845.1 uncultured Candidatus Saccharibacteria bacterium | reverse complement strand
CTAAACTACATCCTCGCGACTAAAGTCGCGGGCTTTATGTTCGGGTTGAGTAAAATGTAAATATTAAGAATTCTTACATATTCGAATTTTTTTAAACAGTCTAACTGACTAAACAGTCAAAACAGCCCTAATCTCAATTGCTAATTCTTTTGCACGTTCTTCGGAAATATTAATACTTGTTGGTAAATTTAATACCAAGCTGCACTTTTTTAAAGTTATTGGCGTAGTTTTAGGGTTATATAAAAGGTTAGAGTATGTCTTATTATTTACTCCTGCTCCATAAAGAGGTTTTGAAAACCAATTTCCCGGAGTTACTCTAAGTTTTCTAGAAACATTCCAAACCTTGTAATACTCTTCTTTAGAATTTAAAAGAATTGGAAATCTTAAATAAACTCTTTCGTTATCAAACTCTTTTGAATCTGAAAGGGAGTTTAAGTATTCAAAATAAATTTTTGAAATTTTTAATCTGTGCTCATTATATTTATTTAATTTATGAAGTTGCTTTAAACCAAGCTGTGATAAAACAGAACTCATTTGTGCCGGAAACCAGTCTGGTTTTTTTGCAAGGTTTTCCGAAGGTTCTACCATTATTCCTAAAAAACCTAGTTTTCTCCATACCGATCTAATTAATGCACCTATACTAAATCTACCTATACCAATAGAGTGCAAAGGAATTGCAAACCACCAAAATATTGGATTTAATAAACAAATAATTAATTTCTTTGTTGGAAATTCACTTAGTGAATTAACATACTCGCTAACATTTTTATAAAGATCATTGTTATCGGTCAAAATTGCACCACCTCTAACAGATGAAATTACTTTCTCTATACCAAATGTTAAAAATGCAAAATCACCTTTAATTCCCATATCTTTTTTTATTGTGTGTGCATAATCTTCAATAATTAATATATCCTTTCTATTTAAATTTTTTAGAATTAGTTTAATTTCATCTATATCTATAATTTTGCCAAAAGTGTGTTGAACAACAATTGCCTTTGTATTTTTTGTTATTACATTTGGAAGTGTAGAGTAGTTAGAATTAAAATCTTGAACATTAGTATCTAAATATATTGGTTTGGCACCACTCCAACTAACTGCATTTGCTACTACAACACAAGTAAAACTTGGAATAATTACTTCATCATTACTACTCAAATTCAAAGATTTAAGTATTGCAAGAAGAGCTGATCGCCCCGAGTCAATTAATTTAAGATTTTTAACACCTATATATTCTTTTAAAGATTCACTAAATTCATTATTATATTTGTTATTATTCCAATTCCATGGCTGAAGTAAAAATTTGAAAGCTAAAAATGCATCGTCCAGCTGCGAATTGGGAGATGCAGCTATAAAAATACTTTTTCTAAAAATGTATTTAAAATTCATATGTTTAACATTATAACCTTCCAGGCTTTTAACATCACATTAATTCCTACTTGGAACTTTATACAAAATACAAAAAACATAAGTCATTACGAGGAATGAACTTTTTGATTAAAGATGTGAATGATCCCGATATATATCGGGATCGTATTGCTGATGCAATACTCCTCGCAAAGACATGATACGCATTTCGAATAAAGTTTCTATTATTTCTGGTCACCCCTCACTCGTGACATATCTCATAATAACCCTCTCCAAAGGAGAGGGAAAAGTGTCGTAACAAACTAAACTGTCAGAACTGTATAACTTCACAATTCTCAACTCTCACCCCTTACTTCTGCTTTCTTACCTATCCTAAGTTTTCTATAATTCCACCAATCAAAAGCTTTATTTATTAAGTAATTTATATTACTCGTTCCCACTTCGTATGTTCCTGTATATTCTTCGTAAAATCCATAAAATTTCATTTTGAAGTCCGACAATCCTCTCCATTCATGTTCAATTCCTTTAGGTATTACACCCCAAAAATCAAAATATTCATAACCATTTTTTTGTGCATCTTCAATACAACTCCAAAGTAGTAAATATGGCGATGCCAGGGCTGCAAATTCTGGATCAGAACTAGATGCACCGTGTGCATAATGCGCCTGTTTTACTGAGTAATTTATTAACGCTCCCGAAATATACTTTCCTTTATACTTACATAGAAAAATCTCACATATAGATGCGTCGTTTCCTATAAAGTTTTTTCCATTTTTATTCAAATATTTCCATTGATTTATATAGTATTCATCAGAATAACCCCAAAAACTGTTTCTCTCTTTAGTCTGATTCATTAATTTTACAAACTCTTTAACCTCTTTTATTTCTGTTGCTTTAACTACTTTTACACCTTTTTTAACAGCTCGTTTTATATAATATCGAGTATCTTTTTTTTGGAGTTTTAGTAGTTCTTCTGTTGTTAGAGAAGGATCGTTTTCTGAGCTTTTTAGGTTAGTTTTCCATGTATATTGAACTTGTCCTAACGCTAGTGATTTAAACCACCCAGAAGCCTCTAAAATCTCTTTAAAGGAGAAGTTTATTAGTGGGTCTATTCTGAATAAATTTAAATTTTTTTCTTTAATATATGTTTGGGCAAAATTTTTTAAGGCTATAAAAAAATCTTGAACAATAGTTGTGGGGTAATCTCCTTCTAAATTGAAAATTGGTCCTCTAGGCAAGTAAGCATATTTAGAAGTGGTTCTTCTATATATTTCTATAAATATTAGCGCTACAGGTTCTTCGTCAAAATATACAACATATTTATCTGTTTCTTTACCTAACTTTGTCTGAAACTCTGTCCAAAATATGTTTGTTAAAAATGTTGAATTATTACTTTTTAAGTTTAATTCTTGCCATACTGATTTCAAAGAATCGTTGTATTTTCTAAATTCAAAGTTCATAACTGATTTTATGTTAAAGAATCCTTAGGTGCAAGAGCCATCAGTTTTCTACTGTGAGCTTTCAGAGCGTTAAGTGTTGAAGGTTAAATGTTTAAATGAGAACCTCGAAATGTTCTGGCAGTAGACGGATTGGGTTCTGCGGTTATTGGCGAAATATATAGCTGGTTAGCGTCGAGACATACTTCAAATTTTTGTAACATGACTAACAAGGCATGATGTTTAGCGAATTTTTTAATGAAAGAATTATTGTTTTGAGATTGCTTAGCTGAATTATTTCATAAAATTCCTCACAGTGACCCAACTCTAGCTGTAGTTCCTCCCGTACTACAGACTAACAAGCTCATGCAAGACATTCTTTTTAAATTGATGTAAATTACATTTTACTGGCAGCTGAGCGATACTAAGAATCTCTCCTCATTGGCATAACCAAGTGAATGAATTGTGTGTCATCTTTATCTTTAAAAACAGATGCTGCTAATGGACCTTTAGTTTCAAAAATGATTATATCTCCCGATATATGATTTACAACATCTTGCATGTACTTTAAAGTATAAGCAGTTTTTAAATCACTTTGTCCATCTGGATTAGATACCATCATTTCAGTTTCACCTTCACCAACTTCTGCTACGGCTGACTTTAAAATCACTTTTGAAGTTTCTAAATCTAAATCAAAAAGTGTTTTGTTACCTAAGTTTCCTCGTGCAAAAGTATTTGCAATTTTAATTGCATTTTCTATTTCTGATTTTTTTACTTCAAAACTAAAGTTTTTTGAATCCGGCATGATTCTTTTATAGTCTGGATATGGCCCTTCTAATAGTCGCATACTAAATTCGATATCCTCTAGTTTTAACACTATTTGAGAATTACTTTCACTTAAATATACTTCAATATCTTCAACTTCTGGGTGATCTGCTACAATTTTAATAAATTCATTTAAATATCGGGCAGGAACAATAATTTCTTCTTTAACAAATTCTCCATCAACATCTTTAATTTGAGAAACTCTCTTTGATAATCTAAAACCATCTAATCCAATAAAGTTAATTTCGTTATTTACTTTATCTACTTCAAATAAAACTCCTGATTGCTGTATTCTCCCAGAAGATAAATCTGTAGAACATGCAAAAATAACCTTATTTATAGATTCAACAAATTCTACTGCCGAAATTTTAAAAATGGGTTTATTTCCAATTTTAGGTAATACTGGAAATTCATCTGCAGGGATAGTATTAAATGATGCCTTAGAACCGTCCGAGTTAACCATTAAACTTGTATCTTTTAGTTCAAGAACAACATTTTCTGAATTAGTAGCACTTACAAAATCTGAAACGTATTTTGCGTTTACTGTAGTACTTCCCTGTGTTTCTACCTGTCCAGGTATCCACAATTTTATCCCCATATCTAGGTTAGTAGCTGCCAAATTTATTGAGCTTTCTGTTACTTCTAAAAATACATTAGAAAGTATAGGAATATTAGGTTTTGCACTTACTGATCTACTAGTATATTGTAACGCTTGCGATAGTCTTTTATGATTTAATGTTATTTTCATATCTATTAATATATATAAATTAGTAGTTAATATTAGTAGGCAATGTTGATATGTGAATAAGTTTTTGATTTATAAGATTATAACAGGTAAATTACATTTTTTGTGCTGTGGATTATTTAGTGGAGCAAATATTGTTAGTTATAGGTTAATCAGTTATGTATAGGAACTTTTTGAATATGGAGTTTGTGGAGTTATAATTAATAAATTTGAATAATTTTATGGATTATAAAAGCTACCTTAACTTTTGGAAGATGGCAATTTTTAAAAAAACTAAAATTGTTACAGACAAATACATTTCGGTTTATTACATTGATTATAATAAATTGAAAAAAAATAAAATTCAGCTATTGATTTTTGATTACGACGAAACTCTTACTGATTTTCATGGAGATTTACCCGAGCAAACTAAAGAGCTTTTAGAAAAACTGAATAAAGATTTTAAAATTGCAATTCTTTCTAATTTTCCTAATAAAAGATTAGAAGCATTGAACAAAAATTTAGAAGGTTTAAATATTTACCTAGAAAAAGAAAGTAATAAACCAGCAACAGATGGTTATAATAAAATCTTAAAAAAATTTAAAGTTAGTGCAAATAATACCGCAATGATAGGTGAAAAAGCAGCTACAGATTTATTTGGTGCATATTTAGCAAAAATAAAGATAAGAATTTTAGTACAGCCATTCTCTGATGTTTTTAGTGGTAACAAAGCACCATTATTGCTACGCTTCTTCAGAAATATTGAGAATAGTATTGCCAGATAAATCGTGAGTTCTGTTAGTAAATCCATTTTGAACAATAATTGTAGCGAATTCTTCTTTAAGTGAGGTTACCTCTATTTTCATCACTTCTGCATCATTAATATGATCATTATTATGGCTAGTACTAATAATATTGTCTAAAATTTTCGTAGCACTAGAAATACAGTTATTAATAAGCTGGGGCTGATTGTATGAATTAATGCTGTGCTCTTCTATAATTCTTTCTCGACCTGTCAACTGACTTAGATCTTTTAAAGAAGCTATTATTTCTGTAAGTGTTAGAATTATTGCTTTTACTTGTTTTAACTTATCTTTTTCTTCTTCAAGATTTTCATAGTCTCCCATATTTTTATTCTATTTTAGTATTAGTCCACAATTCTATTATTAATTTACCGAATTATAAAGTGACAGAGTAGGGGGTTACAAAAAATTCTCCACAAATGCACAATATTTTTAGCTATGTTGACTAAGTTAGTTAACAATATTATTATTACTTCACCTGCAGGTTTCGCGTATATTATTTTTTAATTGTTTAATATGTTTGGTTACGGAGAATCTATAAATTATCCTGAAGACGTAAATTTATTTGATGATTTACCTACTCCTGCTGAAACTTTGGTGGAGATACTAACAAGAAATCCGATTGCATACAATCGTGATGCGTTAGCTCAACTAGCTGCTGCTAATCCTGAGCTTTTAGAGCAAGTTGTAAATGGATTTGGGATACAAAATGAAGTTTATAGAGGAACTGCAGGACTATATGGGCAAGAATTGACTGATAAGATTGCAGCAAATTTATCTAGGGAACTTATAGGTCAAACAGCTGAATTAGAGGTGGCAGTTACAGAACAGTAGTTTTAGAATAATAAAGATTGTAGAGACAGGTCCCCGCCAAAGGCGGACAAGTAAGACCTGTCTCTACCTCTACATTAATTTAATTCTTTCAGGAGATGTAGCATCCTCTCGATAGCAATTCTAATCTATATCATCCGTTACAACTGCACTATCGTTTATGTTTGTAATAATCTGATTTACCTGATAATTAAAATCATCTTGAATCATCATTTTGCTTTTGACTTTATCGATAGCATGTAAAACTGTAGTATGATCGTTTCTGTTTAAGTAGCTTGCAACTTGCTCTAATTTATAATTAAACTCTTCGCGCAATATATACATTGCAACTTGCCTTGCCAGTGCAACTTCTTTTGTACGTCTAGGTCCTTTCATGTCTTTTACTGTTACACTAAAAGATTTTCCAACTTCTTTTAATACTTTAGGTACTTTTATTTGTTCTCTTTTTGATTTAGCATCTTTTCCAAGCATATGTGCAACTTCTTCGAGTGTTAAATCACCATTTGGTTTCATTTGGTTAAATAGTGAAACTTTTTGAAGTGCTCCTTCAAGTTCTCTAACATTTTCACTAATTGCTCTAGCTATAAATTCTAAAATCTTATGGTTTAGTTCTATTCCTAAACTTTCTGCTTTTTTTTCTACTATTGCCAAGCGCATTTCGTAGTCGGGGTTGCTAACATCTACAACCATGCCTCCTTGCATTCTCGATCTTAATCTTTGTTCAAGATTTTTTATATCTTCTGGACGTCTATCTGCAATTATTACTATTTGTTTTCCAGCATTGTATAGCTCATTAAATGTATTAAAAAATTCATCTTGAGTTTGTATCCATTTTGAAATTAACTGCATGTCGTCAATTATTAAAAGGTCTATTTTTCTATATTTTTTTCTATATATTTCCATTTTTCCTGTTTTTATTCCTCTAACCATTTCGTTTAAAAAATTTTCGGACGTTGTGTATACAATTTTTTTAGATATGTTCCTCTCAAGTATTGAACGGCCAATTGCTTGAGCTAAGTGTGTTTTTCCAACCCCAGTTTTACCATGTACAAATAAAGGGTTATAAACTTTACCAGGGTTTTCGACAACAGCTAGTGCTGCAGCATGGGCAAGCTTATTGGCATTTCCAACTATAAAGTTAGTCATGGAATATTTTGTATTTAGTCCAGATTCTTCAATAGCATTTATTACTTCACCCATAATTCCATTTTCCATATTAAATAGAGGAGCAGATTCTTTATTTTCTGTATTTTGCTCTAATGGAGTTTCTGTCTGATAAATTATAAATTCAGGCGTTAGTGTGTCTCCATAAACATAAGAGATTGTATCTTTGATTAATTTTTCGTGTCTTATTTTTAACCAATCTGCAGTAAAAGGGTTTGCAACTGAGATTATTGCTTTTTTACCTTTAATTTCTTTTAATTTTGCATCTGCAAAAAAGGTTTTAAACTGTGCTGGAGCATCGAGTTTAATCTCGATTTGTGCAAGTGTAGTTTTCCAGAGTTGTTTAGGATCTTTTATTTTCATGGCGTTATAATTTAATCAAATTAATAAACTCAAAATATATGGCTATAAGTAAACCAAAAAAACTTATTTAAAGCTAATTTCAGTTGAACTCAAATTTATTCATGAAATTTTTGAGAGTATTAACAATATATATCCACGTGGATAACTTTGTAAAGTAAAAAATTAGTTTTATTGATTTGTCATGAGTTTTAATTTAAGCTTGCACATATATTATTAATTTATTATTAAATTTTTATGGAACAAAAGACAACTGAAACCAAAGTAACATCAACATCACCAGACGTTGCTTATGCTGGATTTGGATTAAGAGTAGGTGCATGGTTTATAGATGTGCTAATTCTATTCGTTTTTAACTGTATTTTAATTACAATACTAGGTAATAATTTTTTATTTAATCTGGTTACTTTCATTATAGGGTTAGGTTATTTTGTATACTTTGAAAGTTCAGAAAAGATGGCAACACCTGGTAAGCAAGCAGTTGGTATTGTGGTTACAGATGAAGAAGGTCAAAGAATTTCTCAAAGTACTGCTGCTATTCGTTACATATCAAAAGTAGTATCTACCCTAATTCTTTTTGTAGGTTACTTAATGGTTTTATTTACAGACAAAAAACAAGG